>NZ_DATMYY010000226.1:0-8081 GCF_035560735.1 Methanospirillum sp. | reverse complement strand
TATTTATCTCCTCTTTCTGTTAATTCCACAAGTTTGAAAAATCCATCCCAAATTAATAGATCCATGGAACAAAAAGTAACTGGCAAGGTCAAATATTATATTGTCCAGCAGGGTTGGACAGTGTCATTGCCGGGGACAATTACGGGTGTATTATCCCCTGATACTGGTGAAATCAATTTAAACTCAACAGATGCAGTTATATCATATGGTGGGGTGAAATATCCTGTAACAATGCAAATTGAAGGAACAGTGAAAAATAAATAAGGTTAATTTTTATCAGATTTACAATTTTGGCATTAAATTAGTGGGAATTGTATAATCACATCTTACATTTCAATAATTACCTTCTGCTCACCTCTTTTCTCATCCTTTGATTCAATGAAAAGGGCTAACATCGATCCCCCTATCAGGATTACTGCGGCCACAACAAAAATCGTATGATATGCCAGTATTTGTGCATCCAGACTGATAAGCCCGGTTACCGTCTTCATAACCTCTGGAGTATGCAGATAAATACTTGAATATCTGGAGAGATCAATGACATTGTCTTCTATGGAGTTATTGAGAATGGTGGTAAACAGAGCGATTCCAAATGCTCCTGCAATATTTCTGACCAGAGCGAGAACAGCAGATGCACTGCCAATCTCTTCCGGAGGAACCAGGGATGTTATTGCAACGGTTCGCTGGGCCATTCCAAGTCCCATCCCGAGTGCCATCACGCTAAAGGGGATGATCACATCCCAGGTACTTGACCGTGGATCCAGTCCGGTAAAGAGGTAAATCCCGAATGCTGCCAAGGCTGTGCTTGTAGCAATAATGTACCTCGTCTGAACCTTTCCGATGAAGGATGACCCATATAATGCACCGATAATCATGAAACAGGCGAACGGGATAAACTGAAGTCCGGTTTCTGTAGCAGTGTACCCGAGAAATGTCTGGTCAAACACCGGAATTAAGAAAATAACTCCCATCATGCACATGAAGACCACGAAATTGTTACCAAGGGTATGTGCGAATGAAGGGATTCTCAGATACCTGAAATCGATCACCGGTTCAGGATGTCGGGAATCAATCAGGTAAAATATGTAGAAAGACACCCCTGAAAGGGCGAAACTGAAGAGTATGGGAAGTGATGTCCATCCCCAGTCATATCCTTTGTCAAGGCCCAGGACGAGAAGTGCGAGTGCCATACCAAGACTTGAGGCACCATACCAGTCAAAGTTCTCACTCTGGTGATCAGAGACAGATTCAGGAATGAAAGCAATAGCCATAAGAATTCCAATGATCCCTATTGGGAGGTTTATTAAAAACACCGATCTCCATCCGAAATTATCAATCAACGGACCACCAATCAGGGGCCCGAATACTGCAGAAGCAGCAAAAGCTGACGACCAGATACCAAGGGCCTTGCCTCGTTCTTTTCTATCACTGAATGTTATTGTCAGGATAGCCATGGCAGTTGGATAATCAGCAGAACTGGCAATTGCCTGAATCACCCTGAAAACAATCATTGATCCAAGATCCCAGGCAAATCCCGCAAGAATTGATCCAAAGATAAAGATGCCAAATCCCCAGAGATAGACCCGTTTTCTTCCCCTGGTATCCCCAAGTTTACCCCATATCGGTACAAAAACCGCATTTGCAAGGATATAAGCGGTTGATATCCAGCCGGCATCTGATGTCGTGATTGCAAAATCGTCCATGATCTTGGGAACAGCAAGTGAAACGATTGTCTGATCCAGCCTGCCAAGAAATGTACCTATGATCACGGTGAAGAGGATCATCCATTTGAGGCGATTATATCCATTCATAGCAACCCTCATGGGGCCATTTTTTGACCCCATACGAAACATCTGAAAACAAAAAGTTCATGAAATGGTTACCTGATGATCCAGATCTTTGCGGACATGCCAGGTTTCAGATCAGGATATGCATCCACATAATACTCTACTGTCACCTCAAACTCCTGTTCCTGACGTTTATCTGATATACTAAAGACGATGTCGCCTTCCCGTGCAATTGGTGCTACCTTTTCCACTGTACCATAGAATACCTCTGATGGAAATGCATCCACGGTGAATCGGGCCTGTTGTCCGGGATGAATATCTTTCAGGCCCTTGTCTTCTTTAATTCTGCCAATTACCCGGAGTTTTTCTGTGTCTATCATTGAGATGACAGGAGTCTGTGTGCCTACCATCATTCCGGGTGTATCCTCTATTTTTGTGATGATTCCAGCGATTCTTGAATGAATTGCTTCACCATTGACCCTGGCGAGTTCCTGGTTTCTCCTGACAGTGTCTCCCTCAGTGACATAGATCTTTTCAAGAATTCCTGCATTTGTGGGGCTGATGGTAATAACCGGTGCTGTTATTGTGCTGTCCTCGATATACACCGTGCTCTGGAGCTCGTTATAAATGAGTAATCCAGAGATACCCGAGAGTATCAGCAGGAGAATAACCCCTTTCCAGAACAGACGGTGGTGCCTGATCCTTTGTAGAGGATTTTCTTTGGCATTCTCTGTGTTTGGTGGAGATGGTTCTGGTCGATTAACAACCTCATCATGTGAGTCCATGTAATCCTCCCTTCATCTCCGGATAAGGCCTGAAATTTTTCGTCCTGAATTAAATTTTCTGGCAATAACAAGGATTATGCCAAGTATCAGAATGATCCCGATACCTATTACTATCAGGGTAGTACTGACACCAAAAAGTCCGGGTTCTCTCTTTTTTTGGAATGAATTTAATTCAGGATGTGACAGGTTAATGGTGGTTGTATCAGAGCAGGAATCCCCTTCAATGTCCTTGTAACTGATTGTGAGAGGAAAAGTGTCTCCAGGGCATGTGAGTGATATCTTGAAGTTTGCAGATTCATCAGGCTGCAGATTTCCAACCACATATGCCGGGCTTGGGTCAACTGATGAGGCCGGCGATCCTACAGACAGGACGATACTATGTGCAAATTCAAGGCCATTGTTTACGATATTTCCCTTCAAAGTGTAAAAATCATCAGACCTGGTAACATCAAGATCGCTGACGATGGGTTCGGCACGAACATTCCTGATCCCTGTTTCAACCGGAACCTCCAGGCTGACCAGGTGTTTGTTGTCACCGTTCTTGTATGAAGTATCAACAGTGAGGTTGGTCTCATTGTGAGGAGTAATTTCAAGGGTAACATTCTTCTGGCCATTTGGTTCCAGTTTTCCGATAAATACCGATGATTGGGTTGAGGTAATGCCCTCTCCTTTTGGAGTGACAATCACTCCATCAATACTGTCTTTGCGGGGATTTCCTACTGTAAGATGTATCTGGTCCTTGCGATCCTTCGTGTATGTATCTGGCGAGTCAATGACTGAAACCTGAAGCTCAGAACTCTCCACTGTCACTGGTATGTAATATCGAAGGGACCCGGATCCCATGAAATCAAGATAGAATTTGAGGTAATAGGTACCATCCCCGTGATCAGCCTTTATTGTAAAAGCAAATTTCATATTATTTCCGGGACCGAGAGTTCCGACTGATTCATATGTCTGATCATTAAGAATTGTCAGATCTTCACATGATAGTTCAGCCCTTCGGATTGCGACGCTCTGGTTTCCAGAATTCCTGACCTGAATGACGATATTTCCAGTATCGCCCTTCATGAGAATTTCCGGATCAATGGTTACATTCTGAACTGATATCTGGGCTGCTTCGTGATCTACTGGCGTTTCAAGTGCATATGATGGAAGTATTCCGCCTATCATAGCACACATGAGAATGAGAATGACGTATGTATGGTTCATGATACACCTGGGTGATTGCTGAATTCAGATGCTATGCATAGTGTCGGAAGCAAGTTATAAAACAGTGTTGTAACTATTATAGTAACACATGACAAATCTCATTGAAAATCTGGTAAAACTTGGTCTCAAAGAATATGAAGCAAAAATCTATATTGCACTCGTTGGAATCAGGGAAGCAAATGCCCGAACAATACATGAGATAAGCGGGGTGCCACGCCCACGTGTATATGATATTCTCAATGAACTGACAGCAAAAGGATTTGTTGAAATCAGGGAAGGAAGTCCTCTTTTTTACCGGTTTGTTCCCCCTGATATTGTAATCTCAAAACTTCAAAACGAGCTGAACCGTGCTGCAGAGGAGAGTATTGCAATACTTGAGACCCTCTCGACACAGAAGGATGAAGAGTATGTCCCCCTCTGGCATGTGAAAGGTGACTGGAGTATCAAGCGGCATCTGAATCTTCTTATTGAACGAATGACCGGAAGTCTCTCGATTCTGGTACTTGAAAAAGATGTACCTGACCGGTATCTGACACAGATTCGGGAAGCAGCTAAAAAAGGTGAGGTTAGTCTTCTTTTTAAACCCGGTATAACGTATTCAGGTCCCCGGATACCTGGAGTCATCTATTACCAAATTGACAAATTGAATGATTTTTTTCGCGAGAATATTTTTGAAAAAGCTTTTGCAAATCCCCTCATCAGGAAAAACCAGGTGTTTTTCCTCGAAAGCCTGATTATTTCTGAAGATACCGAAGTAATGAGTATCTATACTGTCAACGAAGAACGGATGGCATTTATCAATACACTTCCCATCAGTCTGTATCTTCAGAATATGACATTTGATCTGATGTTATCAGGAGCATTGAAGAGCATGGAAGAGGATGATAATCCTCAACAAATGAAAAAGTGATTCAGGTCCTATTGACCTAGATCCCGAAGCATTCTTGGGATATCAAGCCATATGATCAGATCAGTTTTTTCAGACTCTCGATCTCCTTGTTTTTGCTTAATGATCCCAAGAATATATGATGTATCATCCTTATCACAGGTTTTTTGATCGATATGGGATGTGGTTACTGACATGACGGTGGTTACATCATCCACGAGAATTCCGGTCTTTCCCTTGGTAACTGAACTATCAATTACAATGATTCGTGACTGCTCCTGATTCTTTTTGTGGGCAGAAATTCCCATCTTTTCTTTAAGATCGATGATTGTGGTTATCTCTCCTCTGAGATCAATTATCCCTTTAATATATCTGGCACTTCCCGGAAGTGGAGTGATCCTTGTATATTCTACAATCTCTCTCACGTCAAAAAGATTGATTGCAAATTGATCTTCTTCAAGAAGAAATTCAACGACCTGGATCTCTTCAGCAGATCCGGAAGATGATGAATGAACTGGCACAGGAGCTCTTGCTTCTGCTTCTGCCATGATATCAGGCTACCTTAAATTTCGTCATCTCGCCTGAAATATTTTCGACAATACGGACAACCCCACCCATAATTCTTCCCACTTCATCAATTGATGCACTTGCTTCTTCTGTCGCAGCTGCTGCATCCCCGGCCTCACGAGAGGTATTTTGAACAAGGTTCGCAACCTCCTGGATGCTGGCTGTAACCTCTTCAACCGATGCAGCCTGTTCTTCAGATGCTGAAGCTACCTCTACAATATTCTGGTTAATCTCTTCGATAGTATTGGCAATTTTATTAAATGCGGTTAGGGTCTGTTCTAACGCAGAACTGCCCTCTTTAACTGCACCTGTTGATTTACCCATGGCCTGTGTAGCCTGATTTGCTTTCGTCTGGAGTGTTGCTATCATATCTGCAATATTTTCTGCTGATTTACGTGAATCCTGGGCAAGAGATTTGACTTCTGCAGCTACAACAGCAAACCCTCTTCCTGCTTCACCAGCACGTGCAGCCTCAATTGCAGCATTGAGGGCGAGTAAATTTGTCTGATTTGCAATATCTGATATTAACCGAACTATCTTACCGATTTCATCCATCTGGGAATTAATCCCATTAACAATAGAATTAACTTCATTTGTTGAAGTTGTAATATCTCCCATGGCTTTTTCAGACTGCTTTGCAAGAGTGATTCCCCCTTTTGCAAGTGAATTTGTCTCATTAGATGCTACTGATACAGATTCGGTTTTTTGTGAAACCGCTGACACTGTCTCATTGAGATCTTCCATTGCTTTTAGGACCTGCACAATTCCATCTCCACCCTGATCAGCATTCTGGCTTACCTTTCCGGTATTTGCGGCAATCTGATGTGCTCCGGCAAGGACCTCTTCAATACTTGCATTTGCCTCTTCTGCACTTGAAGCCAGGTCACTTACACTCTTATTGATGAGAGATATCGCTTCTGAAATCTGAATACCAATATTATTCAGTTCTTTTTTAAACTGAATCCAGTCGCCTTTAATGTCTATTGTTGGGTCAAATCTTGTAGTGAAGTTGTAATTCGCATAATTACCAGCAACCTTCATGGACTCAACTATTGGTATGTTTATTGAATCCAGGGTTTTATTCATTCCTTCAATGATTTCACGATAATCGCCCTCATGAACTGAAGAATCAGATCTGAATTTGAGATCCCCGGCTATTGCAGCGTTGGCAATAGCGTTTGAATCCTTAACAAGATGAGTAATGGCTTTTCGGGCAGTATCTATGGCCTGTCCGATTTTTACAAACTCTTCTCTGGCAGATGCTGAATACTCATCAGCATCAAGGATTTTTACATTAAATGTTGTATCTCCTTTTGCAAGAGAACTGATATTATTTTGGACCTCCTCAACCGACTTATTCAGGTACTGGACCAGCGATCGTATTGCGGTCATATCAGAGAATATTTCGATGAACCGGATTACCGTGCCCTTTTGATCCATAATTGGGATGTATACATAGTCGAGATGCCTGATCCCTGCAGGTGTCTCGGATATAACCTTTCCTCTGGCAGGTTGTTTTGTCTGTAAGGCATCTCTTATCGTCTGGCCTTCCCGCTCCAGAATCGTCATATCGGTTAGTTTCATCCGTGTGATATCTTCGTGACTATATCCAAGCATTTTGGAACATGCAGGATTTGCTTCAGTTATCCTCATATCCGTGTCCATCATCATGATGGCATGAGGGTTTTCACGAATGAATGCCTCTATTTCATTTACATATGCTACCTGGTCTGATACATCAATATACATCGCAACAATACTTGTCACAGCATCATTAGCATCAAGAACCGGAATATATGTATAGTCAAGAGTTTTTACTGCCCATCCAAAGTCAACTACCATTCTCCCTTTTGACGCCAATTTGGAAGATACTACTTCAGATATTGAAGGGCCATCCCTTTTTATGTAGTTTAGATCTCTTCCATTCATTGTGAGCAATTTGTCTTCAGATATGTGAGAGATCCCGAGGAATGCTTTATTTACTGATAGAATATTCCCTTGTATATCTAGAGACATGATAGATGCAGGATTCTCTTTAATCAGGGAATCAGATTCAGTAATCTTCTCCATCAAAGCAGTGACATCTGCAAATATATCGAAGACCTTAGTGACCTTTCCAGCTTTGTCAAATATTGGAATGTAGGTGTATTCCAGATGTCTGATTCCAGCTGGAAAGAGGCATGTAATCTTTCCTCCCATGGCTTTCTTATTGTTTATGGCATCTGCAGCAGTTGCACCCACACGATCTGTAGATTTGAATTCTTTGTGTTGCATCCGAACTGCCTGGTCATGTGAGTACCCTGATATAATACAAAACGCCGGGTTTACATCCATTACCTCCATTTCCGGACTGAGAGTCATAATCGCGTGAGGATTCTCGCCAAGAAATGATTCCATCTCATCCAGACGTGAGACTTGTTCTGTGACATCAATATACATCGCAACCAGACTGGTCACTGTATCATTTGCATCACGGACGGGAATATATGTAAAATCAAGGGTTCTTACACTCCATCCAAAGTCAATTACCAGCATTCCTTTAGATATCTCTCCATTACTTAGAATTTCAGATAATGGTAGACCATCCTGGCTGATAATGTTAAATTCCTGCAACTTCATTGAGAGAAGCTTTTCCTCAGACAAATGTGATATTGCAATAAATGATGGATTAACTGAAAGAATCTTTCCACTTGGTTCAACTGTCAGGATTGACGCCGGGTTCGCTTTTATCAGACTCTCTGATTCATTAATTTTTTCTACAAGTGCAGTAACATCTGCAAATATATCGAAGACCTTAGTGACCTTTCCAGCTTTGTCAAATATTGGAATGTAGGTGTATTCCAGATG
>NZ_DATMYY010000225.1:0-8595 GCF_035560735.1 Methanospirillum sp. | reverse complement strand
GTTATATAGTGTTCAGGAGGACTCGTACTCATGTCATCGCCGGTTCCTTCTGATCTTTCTGACCGAATTGCGGCAGCAACAGCCAGCGCGATCAGGATCGCTGAGATCACTCTGCCACCTGATGTTCTTGAACGGATATTTGCAGCATCAGAGGATGAGACAAGTCCTGTTGCCAGAAGGGAACTGATGCATATTCTTGAAAATATCAGGCTTGCAGAGGAGAGGCAGGCACCTATTTGTCAGGATACCGGAATCCCTGTTATTTATCTTACTCTCCCTCCCCAGATTCCTTTTACTTCTTCAATCGTCGATGCTGTCCGCAAAGGTGTCAGGGAAGCAACTGAAACAATTCCCCTCAGACCTAACCTCGTCGATCCCATTACCCGGCACAACACGGGAACCAATACCAGTGCAAACATGCCTGCAGTTCATATTCTTCCCGGTGACCGGATGCAGGTGACCGTGCTTCCTAAAGGAGCAGGCTCTGAAAATGTTTCACGCCTTAAGATGTTCACTCCTACAGAGAAAGATCGGATTCCTGAGTTTGTTGTCGAAACTGCTCTCCTTGCAGGTGGAAGACCATGCCCCCCGATCATTTTGGGAGTTGGTATTGGAGGTACTTTTGATGGTGCAGCATCTCTTGCCAAAGAAGCATTACTGGAACCACTGGATCAGATGACTCCTGAAGAAACGGAAATCTGTCAGAAAGTGAACGATCTCGGTATTGGTCCGATGGGCCTTGGCGGGAAGACCACTTGTCTTGGAGTAAAAATTAAGTCAGCCGGCTGTCATACTGCCTCCCTTCCGGTTGCAGTAAACATACAGTGCTGGGCTGCAAGGCGTGCGACGGTGGAGGTGCCTCTCTCATGACTTCTCCTGATCCGATAGATTTGAAGACTCCGCTAGGCGATGAAATTCTGTCTCTTCATGCCGGCGACCTTCTGACATTAACCGGGAGTGTCTATACCGCACGTGATGAAGCCCATCTGCGTATGAAAGAAGATGGAATTCCATTTGATCCCAAAGGGGCAGTCATTTATCACTGTGGCCCAGTTGTGCAAAACAACAAGATTGTCGTTGCCGGCCCGACGACATCAGCCAGAATGAATCCACTGACCGGATTTGTTCTTGATGCCGGTGTCAAAGGACTCATTGGAAAAGGTGGGATGTCACCTGGGGTCAGGGATCAGTTGACAGACCGGGCTGTGTATTTCGCTTTTACTGGCGGATGTGCAAATCTTGCGGCGGCCAGGATGGAACTTGAAGGAGTCTTTTTTGAAGATCTTGGGATGGCAGAAGCGATCTGGCAGATCAGACTAGATCATCTCCCCCTCGTGGTGGCAATGGATGCACACGGAGGAGACCTGTTTGCTGCTGTTGAGAAGTCTGCACATGAAGTATTTCAGCGTGCGTACCCAACTTGTACGGGAACCCGACGATGAAACTCGAGATTGACGAGTCCCGGTGCAAGGGGTGCAATCTTTGCACGATGGTCTGTCCATACCGGATCTATCAGCCGGGAAAAGTGCCGAACCGCCGGGGGATCTATGTCCCTCATCTGGATCGACCAGAGCGATGCCCGAACTGCCGCCTTCAGCAATTATATGGAAGACGACTCTGCGGTGTCTGTGCATTGATGTGCCCGGATCAGGCGATTCGGTGGGTGAAGGAAAAACCGTATGAACCTCATAACGTGGTGATTGAGTATTGACTCGGCTTGAATTTATGCAGGGAAACATTGCCTGTGCAGAAGGAGCTCTGGCTGCAGACTGCACGTTCTTTGCCGGTTATCCAATTACCCCTTCCACTGAAGTAGCAGAGCATATGGCAGCAAAGTTGCCAAAAAGAAATGGATGCTTCATTCAGATGGAGGATGAGATAGCAAGCATGGCTGCAATCATCGGTGCTGCATGGACCGGTGTCAGGGCCATGACTGCAACTTCAGGCCCCGGTTTTTCGCTCATGATGGAGAATATCGGGTATGCGATAATGTCAGAAACACCCTGTGTGCTCGTCAACGTACAACGTGGAGGACCATCAACCGGTCAGCCTACCATGGCAGCTCAGGGTGACATGATGCAGGTCCGGTTTGGATCTCACGGAGATTTCAGCATCATTGCTCTCTCCCCGTCAACAGTTCAGGAGTGTTTTGAACTGACGGCAAAGGCATTCAACCTGGCAGACCAGTTCAGATGCCCTGTCTTCGTCATGGCAGACGAGGTTATCGGCCATATGCGTGAGAGGATCACAATCCCGGACAGTGTACCGGTTGTGAGAGCAAAACCCCTCAAAGATGGCATGCTCCCCTTTGCACCTGAAGAGGATCTCATCCCCGGGTTTGCTGCGTTTGGAACTGGAAGAAAGATTCCAGTGACTGGCCTCACACATAATGAAAAAGGATATCCTGACTCAACAAATCCTTCCCGTCATGACTCCCTTGTCAGAAGACTCGTTGATAAAATAGAGAGTGCTCGTCATTCAATAGCAGACTATGAGATCGTCAATGAAGATGCTGAATATATCTTTGTCTGCTATGGCTCTCCTGTAAGAACCGTGCAGGAGGTTGTTCAGCGTGCAAAGACTCCTGGAACCGGATATCTCAAGCTCAAAATAGTATGGCCGTTTCCTGAGGATCTTCTGGCCCGGTTTCCTCATGTAAAAGCCTTCATCGTTCCTGAACTCAATCTCGGCATGATCTCACGTGAGATCGAACGTCATGTCTGTGTTCCTGTCATTTCTGCTGGTAAAATTGGTGGAGATCTCCATACGCCAGATGAACTCATCTCAATCGTGGAAAAGCTTCGAGGAGGAGGCGCGATATGAGAGATGAATGGTTGAGATCTGACAGGCTGCCCCATATATATTGTGCAGGGTGTGGAAATGGGACCATCATCAATTGTGTACTTGAGGCCGTTGACCAGATTGGGTGGGAGATGGATGATACGGTCTTTGTATCAGGTATCGGATGCTCATCTCGTGCACCAGGCTACATCCTGACTGACTCACTTCACACGACCCATGGACGAGCACTGGCATTTGCCACCGGTGTAAAAATGGCAAAACCGGCCCTTAATGTTGTGGTTTTTACCGGCGATGGGGATCTGTCAGCAATAGGTGGCAATCATTTCATCCATGCCTGTAGGAGAAACATTGATCTGACCGTTGTCTGCATGAACAACTACATCTATGGGATGACCGGTGGTCAGGGAAGTCCTACAACTCCAATAGGAAAAACTTCAACAACCACACCCTATGGTGCAGAAGAGACTCCCTTTGATCTGGCAGAACTTGCGGTTGCTGCAGGCGCAAACTATGTGGCACGATGGACATCCTATCATGTCAAAAGACTGACGCAGGCTGTCATCGACGGTATGAATACACCGGGCTTCTCCTTTATCGAGGTGAGGTGTCAGTGTCCGACCTCGTATGGACGGCGTAATAAATACAAACAGCCTGGGGATTTCATATCATATCTGCGTGATAGTGCCATCCTGAAAGAACAATGGGACAGAACTGCTCATGGGGATGAACTCCCTCAAGATACGTTTCTTGTTGGAGAGTTTGTCCGTAGGAGCAGGCCGGTAATGGGGGTACCTCATGAGGCATGAGGTCAGGTTTTCAGGGTTTGGTGGTCAGGGAATCATTTTGAGTGCTGTGATCCTTGGCAGGGCAGCAGCACTCTATGACAACAGGTATGCAGTTCAGACACAGGTATACGGGCCTGAAGCGAGGGGTGGTGCATCCATGAGCCAGGTTGTCATTGATGATGAACCGATTCTCTTCCCAAAGGTTAAAATTCCAAATCTCTTCGTCATAATGAGCCAGGAAGGATTTGAGAAGTATGGTAAAAACGCCCCTGCAGATGCAACGATGCTGATTGACTCCGGCCTGGTTCATGATCGGCCATCCTGCAGATGTATTGAGATCCCGGCTACCCGGGAAGCTAAAGAGAAACTAGGCCGGGATATCGTTGCCAATATAATTATGCTCGGCAGTTTGACTGCAGCCACTGCTGTTGTCTCAAAAGAAGCACTTGAAAAAGCAATCCTAGCAAGTGTCCCGAAGGGCACTGAGGAATTAAATCTGAAAGCAATGCGTCTTGGATTTGCATTAGCCTCCCCTGATCAGTAAGGAGAAACCTGGATGAAATTACTGGAATATGAAGCAAAAGAGATTCTGAAAGATGCAGGGGTCCCTGTCCCTAAAGGGATACTCATTCGCGCCGGAGATGATGCAGGCGCCGGGGCAGCGCAGATTGGAGAGTTGGTTGTAGTAAAAGCTCAAATTGATGTCGGGGGTCGTGGGAAGGCTGGAGGAATCCTGATGGCTGGCTCTGCTACAGTTCAGGAGGTTGCAGGTCGTCTGCTTGGATCACGAATCAAAGATGTTCCGGTACATGCTGTACTCGTCGAGGAGCGGATTGCAATCGAGCATGAATATTATCTCTCCATCTCCATCGACCGATCTTCAGGATCTCCTCTTATTCTCTTCACTTCCAGTGGTGGAGTTGAGATTGAAGAGGTAGCACGAATCAACCCTGATGTCATACGAAGGGCTGTTATTCATCCTCTCCTGACTGATGTTCCTGGATACACAATCCGTCATCTTCTGGACGGAGCGCCGAGAGAACTAGGTCCGGTCATCAATAAACTCTACCATGTTTTCAGATCACGTGATGCACTCCTGGCTGAGATCAACCCACTGGTCACAACTCCTTCCGGTGTGTATGCAGCGGATGCCAAGATCATCATTGACGATAACGCTCTCGCAAGGCAGGGTATTTCAGAAAACCGTGATCTAACTGATCGGGAACGAAAAGCTGAAGAGTTTGGGTTTTCGTTCGTTGAACTGGATGGTTCAATTGGAGTGATCGGAAATGGTGCCGGTCTCACCATGGCAACGGTGGATCTGATTACGGTTCTGGGAGGCAAACCTGCCAACTTCCTTGATGTCGGTGGCGGTGCTGACCGGGTGAGGGTGGCTCATGCAGTGCAACTGCTTGGATCCATGCCCGGTGTTTCGGTTATCATTGTCAATCTTCTTGGTGGGATAACCAGGTGTGATGAAGTGGCGGCCGGAATCATTGAGGCCGGAGTAAGCCAGCAGGTGATCGTCAGGCTGGCCGGTACTAATGAAGAACAAGGAAGGGAGATGCTGAATAAACATGGGTACCGGATGCTTGACACCATGGAAGAGGCAGTTGCTGCTGCTGTCGAGGTGGCACAATGATCTATGCGGATAGGAACACCCGGGTCATTGTTCAGGGCGCCACAGGCAATCAGGGATCGTTTCATATCGGCAGGATGAATCAATACGCACAGTCCGTTGGTGGGTGCGGAGTGGTCGCCGGAGTCACTCCTGGAAAAGGTGGGCAGGAGTCTGCCGGCGTCCCTGTTTATAATAGTGTTCAGGAGGCAGTTGATACCCATGATGCATCTGCAAGCGTTATGTTTGTGCCCGGTGTTGCAGCTGGTGACTCGATCATGGAAGCAGCTGATGCCGGACTCGAACTGGTTGTTGCTATAACCGAACACATTCCTGTCCATGATGTGATGAAGGCATGTTCCTATGCAGCGATGCGGGACTGCACAGTCATCGGTCCTAATTGTCCAGGCCTTCTCTGTCCGGGTGAGATAAGTATGGGAATCATGCCCTCACATCTGTATGCCCGGGGCCCGGTCGGAGTTATCTCCAGGAGCGGAACCCTTACCTACGAGGTTGTTCATGAACTGACCCGGGCTGGAATTGGACAGAGCAGCGTGGTTGGAATTGGTGGTGATCCTGTAATCGGACAAACTTTTGCAGATGTCCTGGAACAATTTTCCGAAGATTCACAGACAAAGGCAGTCGTTCTCCTTGGTGAACTTGGAGGGAACCTTGAAGAGGAAGGAGCACGAATGGCTGACCTGCCCGTAGTTGTTTTTATAGCCGGAACAACTGCTCCCCCGGAAAAGAGGATGGGTCATGCAGGGGCTATCGTATCTGGTGGAGAAGGAGATGCAAACTCCAAAATAAAGCGCCTGAAGTCTCTCGGTATTCCGGTTGCTTCACGGCTATCTGAAATACCTGGTCTGATCAAAGAGATGGTGTGAAAAGATATGTCAATTCTTGATAACATCAAAGGACCCCGAAGTGGTGATGATGGGGATCCAAACGGTGGAAAGTTCAATCCGTTCAAGCTTCTTGATATCGGAGAGATCATGGTCAGGTACACTGACGGGATCAAGATCAAGGACTTTGTGTTTCTCTCAATTCTCACCAGTGAGCGTCTCATTCTGATCGATAGTACAAAACAGGGTACCGGGCAGATTGCCAAAGAAATTCCGTTCTCAGTGATTAAGCTGGCTGAACTTGAGCGTGATGAGCGGGATCGCCCAACCCTGGCTATCTCCATGGAAGTAGGAGGGCAGCATCGTGTGATGCGACTTGTCTTCACGGGTCTAATTAATGAGCCTGAAACCGAGTGCAGGGAATGGTTCACAGCGATCAATGGATATCCCCCTGAACGGATTGAAAAACAGGAGCTCAGACTGGACGAGCCGGCTACCCCTCCGCAACTAGAACCACGTTCTTACCCTAATGCCGTCGAGCAGCAACCTGTACCTGTTCCCTCTCCGGTTAGTTATAATCCTCCTCCTGTATCTCCTGTTCCTCCTGCTCCAACACTTGCTCCAGAAATAAGACAACCGGTCCCACAACCAGATCCGGTCACATATGCTCCCATTGGAGATGAGATCAGAACCCGTGATCCGGTTCAGCCTCCAACGCCCGTATATATACCTCCTCACCAACAGGAACTCATAAAGCCCGCTCTTCGGGCTGAACCGGTACCTGTTGTTCCAAGAGCATCTGCTATTCCATCCGCAGCAAAGAAGGTTGTTCCTTCCATCCCGATTCAGGAAGGTTCTGTTCGGATCCTTATTGAAAAGCCGGATATCTCACCCGTCCGGATACGTGCAGAGCCGGTAGGAGAGAAACAGCAGAAGAGAAACACATCATGGAAGTATTGTATTCAGTGTGGCTCGCGTATACCCTCACAGTCACGATTCTGCCAGTCATGCGGAAGTCAACAAACCTGATTGATGACTAAAACCCCGGTGCGTACAAGGTACGTTGAACTGGATTCTGCCCGGGGAATCGCCATTAGTATGATGGTGATCTTTCATCTCGTCTTTGATCTCTCATTCTTCTCTCTTTATCCGGTTGAAACCTCACACGGCTTTTGGCGAATATTTGGATATACGACAGCAGCGCTCTTTGTATCCATTGCAGGTGTGGCAGTAACTCTTCGTGCAGAGCGGGCTGCTTCATCCGTGGCAAAGCCATCTCATGTTCTCCCTTTTTTTAGACGAGGGGTCTTTCTTATAGGAGTTGGATTTCTTGTTACACTCGGAACATTAGTTTTTCTGCATGGGGAAGGATATGTGCTCTTTGGAATCCTGCAACTCATTGGAACCTCAACTATTCTCGCACCTCTCTTCTTTAGATTTGGTAGGAAAGCAGCAATTCCTGGTGTCATAATAATTCTCACCGGATGGCTGATCACACTTCCAACCGGTCCGATATGGCTATTATGGGCTGGAATACATCCGGTAGATTATATCTCTGTGGATTATACTCCGCTCATTCCCTGGTTTGGGGTATTCCTTATAGGTATGGCTGTCGGGTCCTGGTTATATCCACTTGGTACGAGATCATTCAGGGTTCCTGCCTGGGCTGACAGAATACTGTACTTCCCATCCCTTCCTGGAAAACATTCCCTGATTATATATCTGGTACACCAGCCGATCCTGCTATTCATCTTAACAGTGGTATATGGAAAAATACCTGGGTTATGGTAGTTCCCGGAAAAAATAGGTTATCTTCTGAAGATCATCACTATCGCAGCAACAACCAGTGAAAGGATAACAACCGCCGCTGGGAGGGGAGATTTTTTGCCAGATGCTTGAGAAGGAATGGACGATGAACCAGAAGAACTGTTAGAGAGATTTTTCTCTACTGCTTTAAGCCGATCTTTTGCCATAGTGAGATTTTTATCCATGTCAACTGCTCGTTTTAGGACATCTGCAGCACCTGTCAGATTTCCGGTCTTTTCATAAACTGTTCCAAGGTAATACCATCCAAGAGCTGAATTTGGATCATATTTCGTTGCCTTTTCAAATGCCTCTGCCGCTCCGGTATAATTCTGCTCCTCGTATCTGACAACACCAATATTACGCCAGGCAATTGTCATATTCGGGCGGATACTGATAGCCCTCTCATATGCGGCCACCTCTTCTGACTTGTTGCCGAGCATTCCAAGTGTGTAGCCCAAGTTGTACCAACCCTCTGGGTCTGTGGAGTTAAGGCGGGTTGCATTCTCTAATGCGTCCTTTGCCTCTGAGTAACGTTTCTGTGCTGTCAGGCTCAAACCCAGATTGTTCCAGGCATCAGAGAAGTTTGGATCCATACTGACTGCTATTTGGTATTCTCTGGTTGCATTCTCAGCAATGCCATAACTATAGAATGCATTACCCATCGAGTAATGATCTTGAGCTGTTTTCAGACTGGTATTGGTATCTGCCCAAACCTGACCGACTAACCACAGGGCAGATA
>NZ_DATMYY010000224.1:0-4807 GCF_035560735.1 Methanospirillum sp. | reverse complement strand
CTCTGGTGCCGCGCCTCTGTCAAAAACGGCATGATTTTGATTCCCTCTATTTTGCATAGAATTCAAAAAACCAGATCTTCCTTTTTTTCTAATTTTGAGGCAAAATCGAGATTTTTTGATTGCTTCGCTCAAAATCGGCCTAAATTCAAAATCAAAGGTCAAAACTTCCGGATTCTTGATTTGGCATGTTTTGTACTGCATAAATCTTAAATGCTGAGGGATACACGTGATACAGTATACAGGAGACACAATCATGATAGACGTACTTGTTCCGACTAGAGAAGGAATGGCAACTGTCCCGCCAAAGTCAGATCAGGAGACTATGGAAGAGTTTAAGGCCCGTAATGCATGGGGCCTTTACATGAGTGTGGATCTAAGAAACTGCAACCCAGAAAGTATCCGCGATGCAGGTAAGATCCGCGAATTCGTAGTTGACCTCTGTGATCTGATCAAGATGAATCGGTTTGGTGAGCCTCAAATCATCAACTTTGGACCTTGTGAGCGCGTAGCAGGATACTCAATGACTCAATTGATTGAGACCTCGTGTATCACTGCCCACTTTGCAAACGAGACGAACACTGCATATATTGATATATTCTCCTGCAAAGAGTATGCACCACAGCTCACTGCAGATTTCTGCCGTGAATTCTTCGGTGCAGACTCAATGGATGTTCATATCTCGTTCCGCAACTAAAATCAACTCCTCTCTTTTTTTGAGGCGCTAAAAAAAAGCCATGAAAATGCCGTGATAATGGAAATTGTCAAGAATAAACCCTGTGTTTATAAGTTTTTCACTGATGTAGCAACTTTTTCTCCAAATCCTGCAGCCGCCGTTGGTCCATTAGCAGTTATTATCCGTCCATCAACAACAATCGGGCTACTGGTGAAGATTCCTCCTCCCTTACGTATTTCCTCAATAGCCTGATCATCATTCCATACTGTCGCTTTCTTATCTTTCAGGACTCCAGCCTGTCCCAGGATTGCGGGAGCAAGGCAGATGGCACTTATAACGCTCTCCTGTTTATCAAACTTTTGTACCAATTCAAGAAGTGGACGATAGTTCCAGAGATACTCAGGTGCGCCATTGCCACCTACGATCAGAATTGCATTGTACTTGGTGATATCGCCCTCATTGAGATCACTAACCGTATGTTCGACCTGCATCTCTCCACCCATCATCCCAACTGCGAGTCCACGTGTGGTTGAGATCACATCATAGGAGATCCCAGCCTGCATCAGGTAATTGATCGGTTCAGTAAGTTCTTCGTCCCTAAAGTTTCGAGGAGCAATGACTATCAGGACCTTTTTTTCATCTGTCATATATCTCTGATTTGCAATAGGGTATGAATGGTAATAAGATATCTGTAAAACCCCTCTGTGTATATTTCTGGGCTTGAAAAGAATACAAAAAAGGGTGAAAAAATTAGTGGATAGTTGAAGATGCTATGATATTGAAATGGTTATCGAGGAGCAGACGGACTGCCTCTTCCACCTGATCAACACGGAGAATTAATACTGCCCGATCTTTGCCAGAGTATGCGTATGAATACTCAATGTTGATCTTTGCGTCTGCGAGTTTGGAGGCGATCTCAAAAAGACCTCCTGGTTCATCTTTCATCTCAACCCCGATCACATGGGTGAATGCAACATTGAATCCGAGTTCTGTCAGTTTCTTGTGAGCAAGATCTGGTTTGTCAACAAGTGCTCTGATAACACCGAACCCGTCTGCTTCAGCAATCGAGAATGCGAGGATATTTATTCCCTCTTCCTGGCATGCCTTAGCCATAGAAGCTAGTCTGCCCGGTTTATTCTCTGAGAAGAGCGAGATCTGCCTGATGATGTACTTTTCACAGTTCATTCACAACTTCCTCCTGTCAATTACCCGTTTTGCCTTACCTTCAAATCTGGGCAGCGATCCTGCCTCTACCAGTTCCACCTTCACTGCCACGTTTAGTGCATTATGAAGGGCCCGCTCGACTTTTGTTCTGACTTTCATCAGATCGGTGATCTTATCTGAGAATGAATCTCCTGCGATCTCCACTTTGATGAGCATATCATCCAGAGCCCCAGTCCGGTCTACCTCGATCATAAAATGCTTGCCTATCTCCGGGATTCCAAGCAAGGTATGTTCTATCTGGGAGGGGAAGACATTAATCCCTCTGATGATGAGCATATCATCTACCCGGCCAGTAAGCCGCTCAAGCCTTGGAGAGGTTCTCCCACATGCACAGAGATCATAGTTCAGGGCAGCGATATCACCTGTCCGGTATCTGATGATGGGAAGCCCTTCTTTCTGAAGCATGGTCACTACGAGTTCGCCTTTCTCTCCAGGAGGAAGTGGCTCATGTGTATCTGGGTCGAGAATTTCAGGGTAAATCAGATCTCCCCAGAGATGTGCTCCCTGTTGCTGTTCACATTCAGTAAATAGAGGGCCTGATAGTTCACTTGTTCCGTAAATATCGTATGCTTCAACACCAAGCCAGTCCCTGATCCTGATTCGCATCTGTTCTGTCCAGGGTTCAGCGCCTACAACCGCTTTCCTGAGCTGGGTGTCGTTCTTTATTGAGATGCCCATCTTCTCTGCTACTTCGCCGATGTGAATCAGATAGGATGGCGTACAGGCAATCGATGTCACCTGTAAATCACGCATCAGTTCGACCTGACGTTCGGTGTTGCCTACTGATGTTGGAAGAACAGTTGCACCAACACGTTCTGCCCCGTAATGGGCACCGAGTCCTCCAGTGAAAAGGCCGTATCCATAACTGATCTGCATCACATCGCCTCTTCCGATTCCGGCTGAGGCAAGGCCACGGGCAACCGACTCGGCCCAGTTATTGATATCCTTCTGAGTATATCCTACGACAGTCGGTTTGCCTGTTGTTCCTGAAGAGACATGATACCTGACGAGTTCTTCCCTGTCACTTACTATCAAACCGTCAGGGTAATTGTCCCTGAGGTTTTTCTTCTCCATGAATGGGAGTTTTCTGATATCTTCGAGTGAGGAGATATCATCAGGATGAACACCTGCAGTGTTCAGCAGATTTTTATAAAAAGGTGAAAAACTATACACTCTGTAAATGAGCGTCTTGAGAAGTTTGTACTGCAGTCTTCTCAAATCATCAAGTGGCATCTCCTCTATTCTTGGATCTCTGCAGTGCATCAGAAAGCCTCCCGCTGATCAACTACCCGTTTTGACTTGCCTTCGAACCTGGGAAGAGTCCCGGGTTCCACTAGTCTGACTGTTGTTCTGAGCTCAAGAACATCTCTTAAGGTTTTTACGACCCGGCTTTGCAGATTCTTGAGATCAGCAAGTTCACCCTTGAAGTATCCGGGGGCTACTTCCACGTCGATCGTCATCTCATCCATATGGTTTACCCGGTTTACATATACCATATAGTGATTACCCACTTCAGGGATCTCCAGAAGCACATGTTCGATCTGACTTGGGAAGACGTTGATACCCCTGATAACAAGCATGTCATCACTTCTTCCGGTGAATCTCGCGAGTTTCGGGCCACGTCCACATGGACACTCGTCATCAAGAAGCATGGTGATGTCACCGGTCCGGTACCTGACAAGTGGCATGGCTTCCTTTACAAGGGGGGTTACTACCAGTTCTCCCCTCTCACCCGGACCGAGTTGTTCTCCTGTCTTTGGATCGATGATCTCAACCAGATAACTGTCATGCCATATGTGCAGGCCGTTGTGTTCCTGGCACTCAAATGCAACACCCGGACCATACAACTCGCTCATCCCATAACTGTCAAAGGCTTCAACACCGAGTTTAGCCTCAAGATCATGGCGCATTGCATCTGACCAGGGCTCTGCTCCGAACATCCCTACCTTTAGCGCTGACAGATCTGCATTCATCTCTTCAGCTGCTTCAGCGAGATGAAGGGCATAACTGGGGGTACAGTGTATGGCAGTAACGCCGAAGTCCTGGATCATCTCAATCTGTCGTCTTGTGTTCCCGGTTGCACTGGGGATGGTGGTCATTCCGATCTTCTCAGAACCGTAATGAAACCCGAGTCCTCCGGTGAACATTCCATAGTTGACCATGTTCTGAAAGACATCGTCAGAGGTCAACCCCACCATCGTCAGGTTACGGGCTATAAGGCTCGACCATTTATCCAGATCTCCCCTCGTGTATCCGACCACGGTTGGTTTTCCAGTAGTTCCCGATGTGGTATGAATCCTGACAACCTCACGTCTGGGAACTGCAAAAAATCCGAACGGGTAGCCCGCCCTGAGATCTGTCTTTCTGGTAAAGGGAAGTTTTTGAAGATCTTCCATACTTCTGATACTATCAGGTCTTATCTCCGCTTCCCTGAATTTATCTTTAAAAAAACTGATCTGCCCGCACCGATCTACTGTCTCCCGTAGTCGTTTTAACTGCAGGGTCTGTAGGTCGGCCTGACTGATCGTCTCCATTGCTTTATCCCAGAACATATCAGGCACCATATATTATACCCGCCCACCAGCAGGTGTCCGGAGTATCTGGCCTATTATTATGTCCTAAAACTCATAACCCTTGTTATTCTGTAACATGGGCACGTTCCTCTGTCATCATCCCCTGTGATGGATCTGATGGGTGCCTTTGAGTGAAGCAGATCTGGTGAATGAGTATATTGGGACTCGTTTTCTGTCAAAAAAAGTGGTATGATTTATGCAGTTTTAATATGTGCAACCGATTCCAGTCCGAGCATCTCGATTGCCATCTCTTTCATTTTGAACTTTTGAATCTTCCCGGTCACACTCATCGGAACAGATTCAACAAAGGAAATATACTTGGGTATTTTATATCTGG
>NZ_DATMYY010000223.1:0-2015 GCF_035560735.1 Methanospirillum sp. | reverse complement strand
CAGACCAGAATCTGGATCACAAGATAAAAATAAATGTAATTCAGAGGGAGATCTCTGACCACTTTGATCCGGGCACTCCACAGATGGGGCAGCTTCCGGGGGCTTTATCCAAAGTTACATTTCCGCAGACCGGACATAGATAAATATGTTCAGCCTGGAGATCTTTTCCAGACTTAACTGCAGCAAGGGCTTTTTCATACAGACCGGCATGAACCTGTTCAGCCTTCATTGCAAAGGTGAATGAACGGGTAGCTTCAGTGTTTGCTTCTGCTTCTGACTCTTTTAAAAAACCAGGATACATCTCGGTGAACTCTTCAGTCTCTCCAGCAACAGAGGCAGCGAGATTTTCTGCGGTAGAGGATATCCCTAAAACAGAAAGATGCCTTTTAGCGTGAATAGCCTCTGCTTCTGAAGTTGCACGGAAGAGTTTTGCTACCTGAGGAAATCCTTCTTCTGCTGCCTTCTCAGAGAATGATGCATATTTTCGGTTTGCCTGAGATTCTCCGGCAAAACCTGCCTTCAGATTGTCCTTGGTTGCCATACCGGATCATAATACAGATGGCCATAAATTTGTTCTGATTATCGAATGTTCGTACATATTCGTATAAAGAAGAATGAATCCAAGGACAGATCATTCACATCCTTATGGATAAGATGACAACAGAGATATCATGAGGCGGATGCGGGATATTGAGGTTCATGATCGTCCCAGAGAAAAGATGGTGCAAAAAGGGGCAGCATCTCTGGAAGATCACGAACTCATATCAGCAATTCTGGGCAAAGGAACACCAAACCGTGATATTATTTCAATTTCAAGGGAAGTTGCAGATCTTTTAAAAAAGGAGGATTTGCCAGGGTATGACCAGCTCATCAGAGTTGAGGGTATAGGGCAGTCTAAGGCCTGTGTTCTTCTGGCATGCTTTGAAATTGCCCGAAGATATGGAAAACCATCCGAGGAGCCCACCATCAAAATTACCAGGCCAGAAGACATTCTTCAGTTGCCTGAGATCGCTGATATCAGAACAAAAAAGCAGGAACATTTTCTGGTCGTGACTCTTAATGGGGCATCAGAAATGATACAGCCAAGAATTATTACAATGGGCCTTCTCAACCACAGTCTCGTGCACCCTAGGGAAGTTTATTGTGATGCAATAACAGACAGGGCGGCTTCAATCATCTGTGTTCATAATCATCCTTCAGGCAGTCTTGAACCAAGCACACAGGATATCAGCATCACGACCCAACTTGCACAGGCAGGAACTATTTTAGGCATTCCCCTGTTAGATCATATAATAATCTCAAAGACAGGAATTACATCGCTGAAAGAATGGGGATTTTTATAATGTTTATCAGATCCATGGTATGATTATTCAGTATTGCAATATTTTCCGGTGAGGAGTCCACCAAGTCTGAACCCTTTCTGATATGCATCATCAAGAAGATCAGGGAATCTATCCAGGTCCACTTTGTTGTCCATGTCCCTGATAAGGAGTTCATCGTCATACCTACAGTCCAGAATATCACAGAATGACCTGACTGAAAGAGTAACCCCATCAAAATTTTCTGGAATGTTCATCCCAGATATAGAAAGAAGAAGTGTGCGTCGAACAGACCTTTTTTCCTTTGAAACAAGTCTCTTTTTTCTCACGTATTTGGCGCAATAAAAGACCTGAAACCGATCCATGAACGATTTCAGATGACCGGGTATTCCCATGGTCATTACCGGCGTAGCAATGATCATACTACCCATCTCCCTGAATGCAGGATACAGACCACTGACATCATCCTCTATCATACAGGTCTCATGATCTTTGCAAAAATAAAACTCCCGGCAGGCAGTCAGTTCAAGTTCCGGTACATGAATAACCCGAACATCACATCCAGCTGCTTCAGCACCGGATACTGATTTTTTTAATAATTTAGCGGTATTGCCTTCAGTAAGCGGACTTCCCAGAAGCGCGATGATCTGTGGTCTCATACCACTGATATTCGCCGATCTCCAGACAAGTATGTTT
>NZ_DATMYY010000222.1:0-2598 GCF_035560735.1 Methanospirillum sp. | reverse complement strand
GTATAGTTAGGTATCTCTCTTCAATATCCCTAATCGTATTCGCTTCCCTGATGTCCTTATCATCCCGGATCCGAACAAACCTTGGAAACCGGAGGGCAAAACCTCCTTCATAATTCGGGCTTTGTTGAATCTCTGAGTATCCAATCTCGAATACGAGCCTGGGCTCAAAGAACACCATCTTCCCTTCCGAATGGATAACCTCATCTTTGAGAGTACTGTAGAGCCAGGTGAGTTGTTCATCTGAAAGACCGGTAGCTACCCGACTCACCGGAACAAGTTGTTCATCCTGGCGTGCAGCAAGCAGAAACGATCCATATACGTGAGCTCGTTTACCTTCTCCCCATTCAGCACCAATAGCAACCAGATCAAGAGTATCCACTTCAGGTTTGATCTTTACCCAGTCCTTTCCTCTCATTCCCGGAGTGTAGCGAGAGTCCTGTATTTTCAGCATCACACCCTCATGCCCGTCATCAAGGGCCTGGTGGTAGTACTGTTCTATTTCAGTAAGATCACCACTAACGAGTTGGGGAGTTGCATACTGCCTCAACACCTCTGTAAGGATCTTCCGCCTCTCTGAAAAAGATCGATCAAGCAACATTTCCCCATCAAGGAAGAGAATATCAAAAACGTTGGGAACCAGCTTTATCGCCTCGACGGCATCTGATACCCCATGCTTACGCCTAAACCGCTTGAGAACAGTCTGAAACGCCATCGGCCTCCCATCTTTAATAGCAATAACCTCACCATCGAGAATAAGATCATGATCAGTAGCGCTCAGCAACATGGAGACAACATCAGGCAGGGAATTTGTCACATCCTCAAGTTTTCGTGAGTACATCCTGCCTGTTGAACCCAGTTTATGAAACTGAAACCGAGCCCCATCGTACTTATACTCTACTGCAATAGTCCCTGCATCTGCAACAACTTCAGAAATGGTTCCCTGTCGTGCCAGCATCATCCGCACCGGATGAAAGAGTTGAAGTCTCACATGAGACAGGGCCTCTTCTCCTTGAGATGCCAGCAATGCCACCTCGCCCATATCATTGAGAACCTGCTGGGCATGCTCAACAAGATTTGAGTCAACATCAAATGCTTTTGCAATCGCATCACGAAGATTTCCTTCACCAACCCCAATCCTCATGTCGTCAAGCAAAATGCCGGTGATGTAATGGCCTTCAAGGGGCGTAGCTATTGAAAACAATCGCTGTATGATCCGGAGCCGCTCTTTTTGAGATTTACCACCTTCAGCCTGGGCGATAGCTTCAAACGATGAATAAACCTCTGCAAGCGTGAGTTCATCAGAAAAAAATGAGGTTTGAGATTTACTTCCAAGCATCTCTTCAACTGCCCTGCCAAGATCCCCTACAGAATTGAGCGTGGAAAGAACCTTTTCACGGTTTCTCCCGGTAACATATGCCACAGATTCATAGAGCAGATTTGGACCGATACCAAGTTTGAGTGGGCTCCAGTCAGGGAAGGGTTTGCCCAGGATGAGCCGAACAAAGATTGGGAGATCAGGATGTTCTATCTCCTTAATTGCATTACTCAGAAGATCAATGGTATCAAGCCTCCCTTTGATAGACTCGATTTTTTTACAGAGTTCTGCAAAAAACAAAAATTTCAGTCAGATCACCATCACAGACTGAACTGGTACCGCCAGCATTCATCACTGCAGGTCTCACGGGTAGTACCCTGTACTTTTCTCACCGGGGCTTTCCCTTCCAATTCCACTGTGGAAGCAGCAAACAATTCCACTGACTCAGCATGAAAGGAAAGTCCTTCCTGGGCTGATGAAAGGGCCAGACCAGGTTCGTTGTTCTCCTCAGATAGATGTGCAAGAATTGCCAGATGAATCGAATCACCGATCTCACGAAGTACCGCTGCAGCATCAGGGTTTGAAAGATGACCACGGTTTCCAGCTATTCTTCGTTTGAGAAACTCAGGGTAAGGCCCGGCCCTGAGCATTTCAGGACAATGATTTGACTCAAGGATAACTCCATCTGCCCGGGATATTACTGACATCATGCTTTCGGTTACTATTCCGGTATCAGTGCAATAACAAAGCCTTGTTGAACCTTCACTGATCAGGTACCCGCATGGTTCTGTCGCATCATGCGAGACTGCAAACGGCTCGACGAGAAAGCCACCAATCTCATATTGTGTTCCACATTTGACGGTCTGCACAGGGAAACGTACCGGACCGGTTCGCTGCCTGATAAATGCATCCATCGTACCCACTGTGCCATATGCCGTTTTTTTGAGATTGTTCCCGACCGCAGCAAGACCCTTGATATGATCACCATGCTCATGGGTGACCAAAATCCCATCTATCATATCAGCTCTGCCACCTGATTCAGCGAGACGACCTGGTTTAGTTTTAGTCCCAAGCAGTTCACGTGCTGAGCGGCCTGCATCAACTAAAAGAGCGCTCCCTTCACCCTCGAGATAAACACAATTGCCCTTGCTTCCACTTGCAAGGACTGATATCTTCATTACCTGACTATTTGTTCAGAGAATGCATAAAATCAGAGCATCATCGCCTGAACATACCCATCGATCAGACAAATTTCTCTGATTGGTCTGATAAATTTCTGATAG
>NZ_DATMYY010000221.1:0-3065 GCF_035560735.1 Methanospirillum sp. | reverse complement strand
CATATTATTTGTCTCACTCACCTCATCCGTATTCGCTGCGCCAATTCCGCAGCAGAATCAGACTGTTCAGACCCCGGTACCAATTGTAAATAACTCCTCTTCACACCTCACACCGGTAGCGAATGTTACTGTAGCCCCGGTTCCCACGGTGGCAGTAAATTCTTCTACCAAGAACCAGACTGTCCCGGCAAATTCCTCCCGGGTTCAGACGTCTTCAGGTGATCAACAGTTTCTCTTTCTGATGAATCAATACTGGATTCCTGATTTCTTTGATATCAAGGGCCGCATGGATGGGTCCGCAACATTTGGTTCTGACCTTCCACAGATGCTGAACCTGACTGCTGATTATGCCAGGATACGGCTTAACAAGAACATCAACGAGACAAACGGATATTCCCTTTCCCCTTCGGTGAGCAATTTGCGAACCGAATACCAGACCGGAGCGACCCGGTGCATCAAGGTCATTGACAGTATCATGGCCCTTAACAAGAGTTCCGGATCATTTGGGCAGGATGTTCCAACCCGAACTGCTGCCCTCTCTCTATATGGAACCTGGCTCGAGTATAGGACAATGAAGTGTTATAATCTCCAGAATATCTCCTATCCTGATATCGCTGAAGTACCTCCTGATCAGTTCATGCAGGTTATGGGGGCCATTACTGCGTAAGAAGAGGCACATTTTATCAACAAAAAGGAATGATCCTGATGAGACGGTATCAGATTGCGGTTATCGGTGCAGCTGAAGCAAAAGAATGGGAAAAGGAACTTGCATTCAGTGTTGGAAGACTGATTGCAACAGAAGGTTGTATCCTTCTTACCGGTGGCCGTGGTGGGGTTATGGAGGCTGCAAGTCGTGGTGCCAGTGAGGCAGGGGGTTTTGTTGCAGGGATAGTCCCAGGTTCTGAAGGAAATGAGTATCTTGATCTTATTGTCAA
Source organism: Methanospirillum sp. (assembly GCF_035560735.1). Classification (GTDB taxonomy): domain Archaea; phylum Halobacteriota; class Methanomicrobia; order Methanomicrobiales; family Methanospirillaceae; genus Methanospirillum. Next base: position 2,130 of record NZ_DATMYY010000221.1, on the reverse strand, counting down.
AACCCAGATGGGACAGGCCAGAAATGTCATCCTTGTTGAGTCTGCAGATGCAGTCATCGCCGTATCAGGAAGTTATGGTACTCTCTCAGAGATCGGAGTATCACTGAGAATCGGGACCCCGGTATTTGGAATTAAAACCTGGGATATTCCCGGTCTGATCTCATGTCAAACCCCTGAAGAGGCGGTGCAGGGAGCAGTAGAGTTCTGTAAATCTATCTGAATTTCGCTACCCAGGAGCGTTGTCTTTTTTTCAGGTATTGGCTGCTGCCTTATTTCAGTATAATTTTTTATTTTGCATCAAACATTCGGTACGGGTTCTGATTGTTTGATGAACAGAACGGAGCATATTTAGCCTATCAGAAGACATTTATTGCGATACCGTGGGGATCAAAGAGTGGCTCATACCGCAGGATAAGGTGTTTTTTGACCTCTTCGAGCGTTTAGCCCGTATTGTTGTCATATCCGCCGAAGAACTCGAGTCGATGGTGAACAACCAACAGGATCGGGATACTGCCTTTAAGAAGATCAAAGACCTTGAGCATCAGGGTGACCAGATCACACACGAGATATATGAGAACCTGAACCGGACATTTATCACTCCGCTCGATCCTCTTGAGATCTCGCGTCTTGCATCAGCATTGGATGATATTCTGGACTACATAGATGATTCAGCAGAGAAGATGATCAATTATGGAGTCCTTGAATTTGATAATTACATGCAGGACTTTGCACAGCTTATACGGCTCTCCGTTATTCAACTTGAGAACGGAGTCAAATTAATCCGTTCCACTAAGGATCTGGCAAGACTGGATTCTTGTGGGATAGAGGTCAACCGGCTGGAAAACCTTGCCGATGACCTGCTTTCAAAATCAATCAAACATTTGTTCATGGGCAATGACCCGGTGACGATAATTAAACTCAAAGATATCTACGAATGCCTCGAGACAGCGACAGATAAATGTGAGGATGTCACCAATGTCCTCTCTGATATCAGCATCCGTCATTCGTGATTTAGATGGAGCCAATCCTCATTATCGGCATCGCTGTGGCACTCCTTTTTAATTTTTTAAACGGGCTGCACGATGCTGCAAATTCTATATCAACGATAGTTGCAACCCGGGTTCTCACACCAGTTCAGGCTGTGACCCTTGCGGCCTTTTTTAACCTGGTAGGCCCGCTTTTTTTCACAACAGCGATAGCAAAAACCATTGGAAAAGGGATCATTGTTCCTGGATGGCTGACGCTTAATGTTATCATCATCGGCATTCTGGTAGCTTCATTCTGGATCTACTTCACAGCATATATCGGGGTTCCCATATCATCCACCCATGCCATGATTGGTGGGCTTATTGGTGCTGCTGTTGCATATGGTGGATATACGGTTGTTATTCTTCCAACTCTTGAACTGATGGAAGGACTTGTTGGTTATGGTCTTTTTGGCATTGTCGCTGGATCAGTGATTCTGATGCTGCTCGCACGGTGGAATCAGGAAGAGAATCTAAAGCAGTATGCGGGTCTTGGTGGATACTTCGGTTTTGTATTCACAATCCCACTCTGTATTGCTATGCACCTTCTCCCAATTTCTGGCATTGTCAGCATCATCATTTTTATTGTGATCTCTCCATCTCTTGGTCTTGCTCTTGCATTTTTGCTTGGCTGCCTGGTCATCAGGATCTGCAGAAATAAGGATCAGAAGAAGATGAACCACATCTTCAACAAGTTACAGATCGTTTCATCTGCATTCTATAGCATTGGCCATGGCAGCAACGATGCACAGCATGCCATGGGTATTATTACTGCCATGTTAGTGACTGCAGGAGTGCTAAGCGACTTTAGTGTTCCTCTCTGGGTTATTCTTCTCTCTAGTGCAGCTATTTCTCTTGGAACACTAACCGGAGGCTGGAGAATCGTTCAGACAATGGCCAAACGTATCACCCATCTCCGTCCGTATCAGGGTTTCTGTGCAGAGACCGGTGGAGGAATTGTCCTCCTCCTGGTTACACTCTTTGGAATTCCGGTTTCAAGTACTCACGCAATCAGCGGGTGCATTATGGGAGTTGGGGCAACCCAGGGAAGTTCATCTGTCAACTGGGGTGTTGTCAGAAGAATTGTAACCGCATGGGTTATTAC
>NZ_DATMYY010000220.1:0-2284 GCF_035560735.1 Methanospirillum sp. | reverse complement strand
GATTTATGATAATTGTCTGGGTGCAACACCAGAGTTCATTTATTCTATTGATTGAAATACTGAGGTGGATATGATACAACCACCTCCTCTTCCCTCAATATTAAAATCAATCGGTCTGGTCTTCGGAGATATCGGAACAAGTCCAATATACACGCTTGCTTCTCTCTACCTGGTTGTAAAGCCGACGCCGAGTCATATCTTTGGTACTATTTCCATGATATTCTGGACTCTGATTGTCCTGGTATCATTACAATATGCTGTTCTTGCGATGCGTCTCTCCAGCAATGGTGAGGGTGGAACCATCGTGCTCAAGGAACTTCTTTTGCCGATGGTCAAGAGCAAGTACGGAATTCTTGCTGTTACTATTATCACTTTTGCCGGGGTCTCCCTGATGATAGGGGACTGTGTCATCACTCCAGCTATTAGTATTCTCTCGGCTGTTGAGGGTATCAAACTCATACCAGCCTGGGCCGGGATATCAGAGGGTACGCTGGTAATGCTTGCAATCCTCATATCGATTGGACTCTTCTGGTTTCAAAAACGAGGAACCGATAAAGTAGGGAAAACCTTTGGACCGGTTATGATCATCTGGTTCATCTCTCTTGCTGTCTTTGGTACTATTTCAATTGTCAGAACTCCGGAGATCATCCTTGCACTCAGTCCCACACATGCTCTCCTGTTTATTCTGCAGGATCCTGGCATAGCGTTCCTATCCCTTTCGCTCATAATTCTGTGTGCAACCGGGGGAGAAGCACTGTTTGCAGATATGGGTCACCTCGGAAGGGAACCGATTCGATGGGCATGGCTTATTGTTCTTGTTGCCTTGACCCTGGTATATCTTGGTCAGGGAGCCTTTCTTATCAGAAACGGCCCGGTTGACAACCCGTTTTTCGGGTTGATTATTAGTGAAGCAGCAATATTGTATATTCCATTCCTGTTTTTAACGGTGATGGCAACAGTGATAGCATCCCAGGCAGTTATAAGCGGAATCTTCTCTGTTATTTATCAGGCTATCAATACTCATCTCCTTCCAAGACTTCCTATAGACTATACCTCGTCTGAACTGCGAACTCAGATCTATATCGACATTGTAAACTGGGGATTATGTATTGCTGTCATTTTCATGCTTCTTATCTTTGGCTCATCAGAGAGGCTTGCTGCTGCATACGGGATTGCAGTCAGCGGAACGATGTTAATTACCGGTGTGATGATGAGTACAATATTCCTGTACAGACGCCAGTTTTTACCGGTTATCCTCTCAATATTTGTAACATGTGTAGACCTGCTCTTCTTCCTCTCACTTCTGCATAAGATCCCGGTTGGAGGATATTGGTCACTCGTGATAGCTGCCATCCCATTCTCTATCTTTGTAATCTTTACTGAAGGGCAGAAAGTTTTGTACCGGGGTCTTAATCCGATGGATAACGGGGTGTTTATGAAAAAGTTTGAGGACCGGTACACCCATTATCCAAAGTTACCAGGTACTGCAGTCTTTTTCGCCCAGTCAATGGAACATATTCCGGCATATATGACCCGGACTATGTTTATTCATGGAATAATCTACAAGGACAATGTCATCATATCTGTCCGGCCTAAAGAAGAGGCCTATGGTGTAAGCTGGCATCTCAAGGAGATAAGACCCGGACTTCGGTCTCTTTCCATAGAGTATGGGTACATGCAGGTTATTCATCTTCTTTCCATTATCAGGCAGGTAGGGATAGAAGAGACCACGGTTTTTTACGGGATGGAAGAGATCGTCACGAACAATATTATCTGGAAGATATATGCTGTGATCAAGCGGCTTTCACCATCGTTTGTCCAGTATTACCGCCTGCCACCTGACCGGGTTCACGGTGTGGTAACAAGACTTGAGATGTGAGATCAGAATGTCCTTAATCTGATGAAAAAATGGAAGGGATATTGTTTATCCTTTTTCAAACCGTTCAATAGCAAGTCCTGTCAGATCGGTGAATAGTTCCAGCATTCTTCCTTCATCAGGAGAAATGACACCTTCTACCTCATCAGGTTTTACGCCAAGAACTCCAAGCACTTTTTTTCTGCTTCTGATTGGGATAAACCGTAGCCGGGATGCATGAAGCGTATCTGTGTCATACCCGACAATTGCATTTTTTGAAAAAGCCCATTGCGCAATGGAAATTTCATCAGCAGTAATTTGCAATGCACGGGATGACCCTATGACTGACAGATTTTTAGATTCTGGCATGAGAATTACAGCCTGCCAGTTAAAGTTCTCTTCTATTTTAAGAATTACAGCAGATATAAC
>NZ_DATMYY010000219.1:0-3133 GCF_035560735.1 Methanospirillum sp. | reverse complement strand
GCAGATATCTATCAATCATTAAATCAGGAAAAAGAAAAAACAGCTCTTCTTTCGATAATTTCCAATACATTTCTTGTTATATTAAAACTGATCGTCGGGTTAGCTCTTGGTTCGATCAGTATGATATCAGAGACAATACATTCGGGTATGGACCTCCTTGCTTCGGTGGTGGCCTTTGTTTCAGTTCGAAAATCTGCAGAGGCTCCTGATGATGAACACTCATATGGCCATGGCAAATATGAATCCATTTCAGGTCTTTTCGAAGCTATTCTCATCTTCGTTGCAGCGATCCTGATCATCTATGAGGCTGCTCAAAAATTAATTGAACCAACTTCAGAACCATTGGATTCGACACTTATGATCGCTGGTATTGTGGTAATGGGAATATCAGCACTTTCAAATGCTTTTGTTTCATCACGGCTCATGAAGATCGCAAAAAAGACAGAATCGATAGCCCTGGAAAGTGATGCCTGGCACCTGCGGACAGATGTCTATACATCTGTTGGTGTCATGACAGGGCTGGTTTTAATTCAGCTTACCGGAATTACTATCCTTGATTCAATCGTAGCTGTTTGCGTCGCCCTTGTCATTATTAGGGCAGCGTATGAACTCACCCTGAAGTCATATAAAGATCTTACTGATTGCCGGCTTACTGACGATGAAGTACAGAGAATCACAGGGATTATCTGTGATCATAAATCGGATTATGTCAGTTATCATGGACTGCGAACCAGAAGAGCCGGGCCGGAAATATTTATCGAATTCCATCTTGTTGTTGATAAACTAGTATCAGTAGAACAATCGCATGATCTGACAGATCATCTTGAGGAGGATATAAAACTAGAATTCCCCCGTGCATGTATTACTATCCACGTAGAACCAAATACCGGAGAGAATGCACAAAACAAGTCATTCTGTGATGATATGCCTCAATCACGCAGTGATTAGATGTGATCGCACGGCAACGCAACTCTCTATAATAGGAGAGGTCTTACTGACAGCGAAGACTCATATGAGAACCTCTTCAGTTTTTCCAAAAAAAGTTCATACCTTAATGCGTGTTACAGAGGGATATCAATCTTCCAATATTTTTGCAGGCCATATAAGCTGAAATCCTTCTCCTACTCAACTTCCCTTTTATTATTACATTTCCTATATGGAGTATACATGGGTGAGATTAAAATTGTCGGGACTGCCCATGTCTCGGCAAAAAGCGTCGATGAAGTCAGAGAATCAATCGAACAATTTCATCCAGACATCGTTGCTGTAGAACTGGATCAAGGAAGAAGTAAGGCCATCAACAAGGAGGGTGCTACTCCCTCTGTTGATGATGTCCTGGAGCTTAAGAATTTTGACCAACTTCTCATTCAATGGCTTTTATCCTATATTCAGCGAAAGATCGGTTTAGATGTCGGGGTAGAACCCGGGGCCGAGATGAAAGCCGCGATGGTCGAGGCCCAGCAGAGAGGACTCAGGGTTGAACTTGTTGATCGTGATATTAAAATAACACTTCTCAGATTCTGGCAATCACTCGGTTTTATCGGGAAGATCAAGATGGTTGGTTCACTGATCTTCTCCATTGCTGAAGTTGAAAACATTGATGCTGAAGAGATTGAGAAACTCAAAAATGAGGACATGCTCGAGGTCATCATGGGGGAATTCAAAAAATTCTCACCACAGGGAGCACATGCACTCATTGATGAGCGGGACGCTTACATCGCACATAACCTGATTGATCTAAAAAACGAGGCTGACCATCGGATTCTCGCAGTTGTTGGTGCCGGCCATATGCAGGGAATAAACAGGTATCTGCAGGATCCCTCATTACTTCCATCCAAAGAATCTCTTGTAAAAGAGCCAAAACGATATCCCTGGACTCTGATCATTGGAAGTTGTGTAACAGCCTTGTTCTTTCTTCTGCTCGCCTCGATCGCGTGCTCAGGAGTTGGTCTGGATGTTCTTCTTCACGCATTTATCTTCTGGGTCGTGATTCATGGAGCCTTATCTGCAGGAACAACTCTGGCGGTCCGTGGCCATCCCTACTCGGTAATCACCTGTTTCTGTGTTGCCTGGATGACATCACTAAATCCACTTCTCCATGCCGGGTGGATTGCAGCATATGTTGAAGCAAAGGCACGAAAACCTCCGGTCTCTGATTTCAGGAAGATCTATGAGGCAACGTCACTTACAGAACTATTTCAGATTCCCTTGTTCAAAGTGGTACTGGTTGCATCGGTTGCGAATCTGGGAAGTTTTCTGGGAACGATTCTCTATTTCATGTTTCTCTTCCCGGTGCTTGGTGTTGATCCCGTGGTTGTGATCTCCACAGGATTGCACAATATACAGGCTGCCATCGCAGGAATATTGTAAAAAGGAGAAGAGTGTTATACCCCAGGCACCTGTCGGGGTATAATGAGCCTCTTTACCAGGATAACGGGACTAGGGATCTCTAACAGCAGCAGTTGATCCCTTTTTTAGAGAGGGAAAAATATTTGATTGTTCCTGCAATCTTTCTTCGAGTTTGCAAGATTACACAGATAACACCCTTTTATATCAGGTTTAGTACAATAACCGGGTTTTCTGGTAACAAACCAGCTGTGAACTTCAGTTAATTTCTTAACAGATAACTGCCCTGAACCAACAAGACAGGAACCTTCTTTATCTAATGCCCAGATTGGATATTTTTCCATCCCTATTGGTATCGGCTCTGTAGGAAGTTCAGACAGGTTTACTAAATCCTGTAGCCGTTCAGGATGCCCAGCGATCTCAATGTCTACCAAAGTAGTATAAAGGGTAGAGATTCTTTCATGGTCCCAATTCTTCAAATCCTTTTTTAGTCGCTCAATGATCTGCTTAATCGCTTCACTTCTGGTAACAGGCTTTTTGCCATTATCCCATACAATATCCCCATTATCATCAACCGATATTGCTGAAGTCTTAAGTATATGTAATTCTGGAAGATTTGATAGTTTTACACCCATAGTATACCTCATAGTATGGCAGTTCAGTTATTGAGGATTGAAAACCCCTCTCCTATTATGAACCTGTTTTCAAGGGGTTTCGGGATGAGATTTCACATACCAGAGATTAATTGATGTTATCTAGGATTTATCATACTGACGGTGAGTATAGG
>NZ_DATMYY010000218.1:0-2595 GCF_035560735.1 Methanospirillum sp. | reverse complement strand
GCCGAAAACTTCCCTGGAGGGTGGGGCACCCTGGTTGGCGGAGTAAATGACCTTGTTGATGCTTTTGTGCAACCGATCAACGTCACTGCTGAATATGTAGATCGAATCTCTAAGGGAGACATCCCTCCAAAGATCACTGATTCGTACAACGGTGATTTCAACGAGATCAAGAATAATCTGAATCAGTGTATCGACGTCATGAACGGTCTCTTGTCTGAAACTTCCAGTCTGATTTCAGCAACTAAAGCCGGTCAACTGGATACCCGTGGAGCTGCCGATAACTTCCCAGGAGGGTGGGGCACCCTGGTTAGTGGAGTAAATGACCTTGTTGATGCGTTTGTGCAGCCAATCAACGTTACTGCTGAATATGTAGATCGAATCTCTAAGGGTGACATTCCCCCAAAGATCACTGATACATACAACGGTGATTTCAACGAGATCAAAAATAATCTGAACCAGTGCATCGATGTGATGAACGGTCTTTTGTCTGAGACAAACAGTCTGATTACAGCAACTAAGGCCGGTCAACTGGATACCCGTGGAGCTGCCGATAACTTCCCAGGAGGGTGGGGCACCCTGGTAGGTGGAGTAAATGACCTTGTTGATGCGTTTGTGCAGCCAATCAACGTTACCGCTGAATATGTTGATCGAATCTCTAAAGGTGACATTCCCCCAAAGATCACTGATACATACAACGGTGATTTCAACGAGATCAAGAATAATCTGAACCAGTGTATTGAGAGCGTAAACCTCCTTATCTCTGATTCCTCAATGCTTTCAAAAGCTGCTATAAGAGGAGAATTAGACACACGTGCTGACACATCAAAGCACCAGGGTGACTTCTATACAATAGTCGCTGGAGTCAATTCAACACTCGATGCGATTATTAATCCTTTAAAAGAGGCGATGCGGGTGGCTGATGAGTATGCTGCCGCTAATTTCTCTGCTCGTGTCGATGAGAGACTCAATGTTTCAGGAGATTTCGTAGCATTCAAGAGTTCGCTCAATAATATTGGAATCTCGGTTCAGATAGCTATCAACGAGATTCAACGGATAGCGGATCAGTTCGCAAAAGGAAATTTTGCTGCTGAATTTGATCAAAACCTGAAAATTGGCGGCGACTTATCGACAGTTCGTGACGCTCTCGGTTTAATCAGTACTGATGTATCAAAGGTTCTTACTGTCGTTACAAAAGAGATGGGCAACCTCTCGAGTAGATCACAGAATGCAAACTCTGGGATTGAAGATGTAGCAAGGGGTGCTTCGATGATTGCAAAGAACGCAGAGCAGACAAAGGTCAATGCAGAGCGGAGTGAGGATGGTATATCTCAGGTACTTCAAACAATGGAGGATCTGACACGGACTATATCAGATGTTTCTTCAAATGCTGACCTGGTTGCTGATAGAAGTAAAGAAGCAAATGAGCTCGCAAAGAAAGGAATTGGTTTTGCAGGCCGAGCTGATCAAGGGATGCAGAGTATCACAAAGACCAGTGAGCAGGTTGATACCATCATATCTGAAATCAGGTCTCAAATGAATGAGATCGGAAAAATTGTAGACCTCATAACAGATCTTGCAAATCAGACAAATCTTCTCTCCTTAAATGCAGCAATCGAAGCTGCACGTGCCGGTGATGTCGGGAAGGGATTTGCAGTTGTTGCAGCAGAAGTAAAATCATTAGCTCAACGATCACGACAATCTGCAGAACACATTGGAGATCTGATAAGTGGGCTGCAGGCAAAAAGTGATGCTGCCTCAAATGCTATGGCAACGGCAGGCAAGGCAGTTCTGGATGGCGGAGTTGCCCTTACTGATACATTGAAAATATTCAATGAACTTGGGTCTGCTGTCGAGGATATAACAAAGAAGATGGAGATGGTTGCAAGTGCGACTGAAGAGCAGGCAGCATCATTTGAAGAGATCACTGCCAGTGTAAATGAGATGAGTTCTCTTGTAAAAGAGACCTCTAAAGATGCATTGAGCTCTTCATCAACTAGTGAGGAGGCTTTGCAGATGGTTGATCAGATAACAGAAGTGATATCAGAGATCAACGATGCAGTTGGTACCATCAATTCTGAAATGGGGCGGTTCAAAATTAAAGAATTGAGTTAATAGATCAAAGTTACCCGGACCTGAAGAAATATCTGATAGTGTTCCGGATCGAAACATAATTTTATGGTACTTATTATTTCAGTCATCAATCTTATTTTTGGATTCAAATTTCGTCCCCGGTGGCCATATATAGGGGAAGATGGATGTATATGGGTTTAAAATCTATGTCTGACGAGATTATAAGAAAACCTGTCCTAATTGTTGATGATGATCCCCATGTACTCCTATCTGTATTGGTAACACTGGAAAATGCAGGATATCAGGTAACTACTGCTGAAAGTGGCAAGGCTTGTATTGAAATATTAAGGCCTGGATTTTCGGGGATTATTCTTCTTGACGTAATGATGCCAGACATGGATGGATGGGATACAATTCGGGCAATTAAAGATGAACATCTTGATGCTCACATTCTCATTGCTATGCTTACTGCGAAAATAAATCCTGATGAAAAAATGGTTGGGCTTGAAGATTATGTCTTTGATT
>NZ_DATMYY010000217.1:0-3419 GCF_035560735.1 Methanospirillum sp. | reverse complement strand
AATGATCCCGTAGAACTGGTCCCGCTTTTTGTCATCTTCAACAATACTGTCTATAAGAAGATTCTTGATATGCTGAACAAGAACTGGATGACCAGAAGCGAGATCGGTGATGTAGTGGGGGAAGACGGAGTCAGGGAGTGTCTGCTGATACTCAAGAAAGGCAACCTCCTTGAAGAGAAATGGCGCATGCCCGAGCCTGGTAAAAAGCCGGAAAAGGAGTATAAGGCTACATATAGCAAATTCAGGGCAAACTTTCAGTGTAATTTCTCGGATCTTGCAGATCTGCTCTCGATTGCATTCTCTGAAGAATCAGAAATAGCAGTTAAGGGCGACAGTCTTGAAGGAGAACTATCTAAGGGTAACTCTTCAATAAATGACATTGCACGAAGGTTTAATGTAACTCCGATATACATTAAAGGAGTGGCAAAACGGGTTCCACACCTTGATGTGAAGGGCCAGGGACTGGTTATACTTGAAGAATGAAGACGAGCCGGGATATACAATCCTGCGTAATAAACGGGATGTCTCCCGGTTTCAAATTCTTGTTGAAATAGCCGAGCATCAACCTGCAGTAAGGCAGCAGGAGATTGCTGCAATGCTCGGGGTAACTCCTCAAGCGATATCAGAATATATCCGTGATCTGGTTGATGAGGGTATGATCAAGGCCCCTGGTCGGGGGAGATATGAGGTAACCCGGGAAGGGATTGAATGGATCCTTCAGAATGCCGAGATGCTTGAAATTTATGCAAAGCACGTCAGGCATGACATTATCCATCAGGTCTCGGTCTGGACAGCTATAGCGGCAGAGGATCTCCGGAAGGGCGACAGGGTTGGAGTGTACATGAAAGGGGGCATTCTGTATGCATCCCGAAAACTGACTGCTGCAAATGGCGAGATCGCGGTTGATACGCCGAAAGGTGAGGAGACAGGTGTTGCTAAACTGGATGGGATCATTGATCACAAGGAGTCTATTGTCCAAGTATGCAAGGTTCCGAGGGTTGAGCGGGGAGGCTCACGAAATGTCAGGCTTGATCAGCTTGCCGAGGTTATCGGGGCGGTCTCGGTTGTCGCCTGTGTCGGGCTTGAGGCCTGGGTTTCGCTCAAAAAGATCGGACGGGTACCCGATCTCTATTTTGGTTCACGTGAAGGCGTAATTGAAGCTGCTCTACATGGCATCCCCTGCGGTATTGTGATTGTTGATGAGTTTTTCACCGAGTATCTGAAACAGCTTGAACAGGCAGAACTCAGTTATGAGATTCATGATCTGGTAGCTACATGAAGGCAATCGTTCAGCCGACGAAGAAGTATTACAAGATCCTGTTTTTTGAAACTCATCATGTAAATGCGACTGCCATCATAGAACTGATAGATACACCCAAGGGTATCAGGCCTTCCCATTATCGGATGAGGCGTGGGAGTGGCTCTGGTTACAGAAACCTGCCGACGAGGGACCTGGTCATTCACTTGAGACGTGCAAAGGTTCGCCTCACCTGTCCAGATGGACCATTTGAGGCTTTTTTGCATGATCTACAGATCCCGTTCACCTATGTTGAACTCTGTCGTTTCTGTCTGATGGAAGATCGCATTGCAGAACTGGACCGTGATCTGGCGATAATGTACGGAGAGGATGAGTGGATCTGCCTGCCGTGTGCCCGTAAAGAACTCAGGCGTGAGCTTGCCCATATGGGACGGTTGGGCAGGAATGCTCTCTCTCATCTTGACGAACTGCTTGACAAGTACCGAAGTGTTGACCGGGTGCTTGCAACTATAGAGCCAGGTGAACATTCCTTCGATCATACTCTCTATGATCGGTTGATTGCCCATCCTGTTGTTGAGACAAGCAGGCTTGATGAGCTTCCCCTTCCTCGTCAGTTTGTAGATCTTGCCAATGTTGAATCTCTGATGCCGGTCCAGCAGATTGCTGTTGAGGCTGGTCTATTGTACGGGAAAGATCTCCTCGTGGTGGCAGCTACCGCAAGTGGAAAGACGTTCATCGGTGAGATGGCTGGATTCAAGAATTTCCTTGAGAAAAGGGGTCGGATGATCTTCCTTGTCCCGCTTGTAGCACTCGCATTTCAGAAATACGATCGGTTTGCAAAAAAATATGGAAAGATCGCTGAGATCTCGATCATTACCGGGACCAGTCGTATCCAGATAAGTGACAACCGCCGCCCCGGGAACCGTGATCGGGGAGCTTCTATCATTATCGCAACATATGAGGGGGTCGACCACCTGCTCAGGTGCGGAATGAAACTGCACGATATCGGGACAGTAGTCATAGACGAAGTCCAGATGCTTGAAGACAAAGAGCGGGGACATCGTGTTGACGGGTTGATTGCCCGAATGAAGTTCAACTCGCCAAAGGCCCAGTTTTTGTATTTGAGTGCAACGATTGGGCATCCGACACTTCTTGCAAAGAAGTTGTCCTGTGAACTGGTCAGGTATGGTGAGCGCCCGGTGACCCTTGAGAGATACCTGGTTTTTCTTGAACGCCAACAGAAGATACCCACAGAGAAAAAATTGGTCCAGGATGAGTACAACAAGGTCTCTTCTAAAGGATTTCATAATCAAACCATTATTTTTACCAATTCCCGGGCACGGTGTCATGTCATCTCTGACAAGCTTGGTGAAGGTGTGGCCCCTTACCATGCCGGTCTGACCCAGGAGGAACGGCGGCATGTTGAAAATCAGTTTGAAAAAGGTGAGATAAGGGCTGTTGTCACAACTGCTGCTCTCGCAGCAGGCGTTGATTTCCCTGCATCTCAGGTAATATTTGATTCACTAGCAATGGGAATTGAGTGGCTGACAGTGCAGGAATTCCAGCAGATGTCAGGCAGGGCAGGACGACCGGATTACCATGATCTCGGAAAAGTGGTGATCCTTGCCGAACCGGGAGGGTCGTACTCCCGGAGTTCACGGATGACTGAAGAAGAGGTTGCCATGGGCCTTCTGAAAGGTGAGATGGGAGAGGTGGCTCCTGTTTACACACTTGAGCAGAGTTCAGAAATTTATGTTGCAAATGCTGTGGTGGCTGCAGGTGACCGGAATATCATGAAGAAGATTGAAGAGAGTCTTGTGGGTGAGCCTGAACCAGTCGAAGACCTTCTACTGCAGAGGAATCTGGTCTTCCGTGAAGGGGGAACCATCCGCCTCACTCCTCTTTCCCGTCTGATGGCAGAACACTTCATCGGTGTGGAAAGGCTAACACGAATCATTGATCTCGTGAAGGAGACAAAAGATCCCCTTGAAATCCTTGCTGAACTTGATTGTGCTACAGATGAAGAAGCTGCCCTTCTCCAGAGACAGAGCGGCAGGCAGGCAGAACTTCATGGCAGTCTTCTGGAAAAAAGGAAAAAAAGACCTGTGAAGAGACACCGCTAACCCTCTCATCATCTTTTCTTACTACATATTCTGTGCTG
>NZ_DATMYY010000216.1:0-4093 GCF_035560735.1 Methanospirillum sp. | reverse complement strand
ATTTACAACATGCTCATGGCATTCAGACGAAAGAAGAGAAAGAAGCCTGGATAAACCTATTCCGCACCTTTACTCCTGCTGACTCTTTTGATATTCTGGATGTGGGGTGTGGTACTGGGGAGATCAGTATGATTCTAGCAGAGATGGGGCACAACGTCAGTGGGATTGACCTTTCAGAAGGAATGCTGAAAAAGGCAAAAGAGAAAACCGAAAAAACGGGTCTTTCTGCTCAGTTCAGCATAGGAGATGCAGAATCTCTCTCCTGTAATGATCAATCCTATGATATGGTTATTAATCGGCACCTTCTCTGGACATTACCTAATCCGGATAAAGCACTCAATGAATGGTATCGTGTCCTTCGTCCAGGTGGAACCGTTGCGGTAATCGATGGGCTTTGGAGATCAGATTCAAAGATGGATATGGTTCGAAGAACCTGTGCCAATATCGGGGTACTAATAACAGAACGGAAAAATCAGTTCAAACGGTATTATACTTCTGATATGATTCAGTCACTTCCTCATCCATATGGGATGTCCTCATTAACTGCTCTTGAGTATATCCAAAACGCTGGGTATACTGAACCCCATCTTCAATCCTTGAAGGATATCATGGACATTCAACGTAAGTACATGCCGATATCACGGCGGATTGGATATCAGATGCCTTATTTTTTAATTACCGGAAAAAAGTCCTGTTGATGACAGGGTTGTGTGGAGGTTACATATGAAAAAAACTGGAATTCGATTACTATTAGGGATCTTGATTATTTTCATGATCTTTGGTATATCTGGTACTGCCTTTGCAGAAGATGGCAAGATTTTGAATATTGCCCTTGGTACTGAACCAACGGATCTGAATGCTGTTGCAAATAATGCAATGATGTATGATATCATCAAGGTATTCAGCGGTCTTATTAAATCAGATAACAACCTGGCAGCAACCGGCGATCTAGCCAAAACATGGGAACAACCTGATCCGAACACCTATGTGTTTCATCTTCGTGATGGGGTAAAATGGCATGATGGAACTGACTTCTCATCAGATGATGTCAAATTCACATACGATCTTTTGAGAAGTAAAGAATGGATCACAATCTTTCCTCTGTCTTCACAGTATACTGCAATAACTAATATTGAGACACCAGATAAAAATACAGTGAAATTTACTGTAAAAGATCCGGTTGTTCCATTCATTGAGAAATTTTCTCTTCCGATTCTTCCAAAGCACCTTCTTGAAGGACAGGATCTTACCAAGACAGAGTTCTGGCAAAAACCTGTAGGAACTGGGCCATATGTGTTTGATCATTGGAACAAAGGGGAAGAACTAGTCTTTAAAGCGAATAAAAATTATTATAATGGTGTTCCAAAAATTGAAACTCTTCGTTATGTCATCGTCCCTGATGAGAGCGGTAGAATAAATCTTCTGAAGTCAGGTGAAGTACAGGTTATCAAGATGGGTCCAAAAAGTATGGATTCAGTAAAAAGTGTTCCTGGAGTCAAAGTCTTATCTACTCCATCCTCAAACTGGTACTCTCTGGATCTCCCATACATATTGCCTCAATTTAAAGACAAAGCTGTTCACCAGGCTATTGGGCTTGCCATCAACAAAAAGGCGATATTAGATTCTATTTATGTAGGTCAGGGCCAGATGGCATATGGACCATACCGTTCTGAAAGCCCTGTATATAATCCAGATATTGTAACAACACAGGATACCGAAAAAGCTAAAAAGATCCTGACCGATGCAGGATGGAAGATCGGATCAGATGGAGTAATGGAGAAAGATGGAGTAAAACTGGAATTTGATCTTCTCTACGTTGCAACTGCAACTGAACGAAAAGATATTGCAATCGCTGTAGTACCTGATCTTGAAAAGATTGGAATCAAGGTAAACCCGGTAGCACTTGCAAACTGGAATGAAATGACTGCTGAAAAATGGCACAACAATGCTGCCGTTATGGCTCAGGGATCCCCTCTTGATCCTGATAATAATGTATACATGATTTATCACTCGAAATTTATCAACGATGGAACAAATAATCTGGCATCGTATAACAGCCCTGAAGCTGATAAATTAATAGATCAGGGTCGGACGACATCTGATACGAATCAACGTAAACAGATCTATCAACAGCTTCAGAAGGTTCTGGCTGAGGATCAACCCTGTGTCCCTATCCTGTATGGGAACGATATCTATGCATTAAGTGATAAGGTGTCAGGAATGGTTCCCAGGAATGGTCCACACGGAGGAAGTGGAATAGAAGGTTCCATTTGCGGTAACCTATGGTGGAATGTTGAAACCTGGGATCTAAAGGAGTAGATATATGGATCGCAGTCTCCTCCGGTATATTTCCCGGAGAGCACTTCAAATCCCTTTTCTTTTGGTTGGTATCACGATCCTTTCGTTCTTTATCTTTTATCTTTCCCCTATTGATCCGGTAGTTGCCTATTTTGGCATTGAAACAGTAAATAAAATGCCTGTAAGTGATATCGCACTGGTTAAGGATGAACTCGGGCTCAACAAACCAATAATTATCAGATATGAGGCCTGGTTTTTACGAATAACTCATGGCGATCTCGGATTTTCCCAGATTCAACATCGTCCGGTTCTTGATACCATACTGGAAAAATTTCCTGCAACTCTTCTGTTAACCATTCCTGCATATCTTGGAGCAATGCTATGTGCAATTGTGTTTGGGCTATATGCTACAGCAAAGGAAGGTTCATTGTTTGATCGGACAATGACGGGGGTTAGTTATATTCTCTATGCGACACCCACGTTTCTGGTTGCACTTCTGTTCATGCTCATCTTTGCAGTCTGGCTTGGCTGGCTCCCTGCATCTCGAATGGAATCAGTTACAGCACAGAGTACGATCTTAACCATGCTGATAGACAGGATCAGACACCTGATTCTTCCAGTAACGGTTCTTGCAATGAGTCATTTCACCATTTTTTATGGATACATCCGATCAAGTCTCTCGGATTCAATGCGGGAGGATTATATTACAACCGCGAGAGCAAAAGGGCTTGATGAGAAGACCATACTTTATAAACATGCCTTTAAAAACTCATTGCTCCCCTTTATTACCCAGGTTGGGCTAGCAATTCCGTACTTTATTGCAGGAAGCGTTGTGGTTGAAACAATCTTTGCATGGCCGGGTATAGGTCGACTTACATTTGAAGCAGCAATGAGGTCTGACTACATGCTATTGATGGGAATTACACTCTTTACCAGTATTATTGTAATTCTTGGAAATTTATTTGCAGATGTCGCATACGCGGTGGTTGATCCTCGAGTGAGATATGAGTGAAGACATTCTGATGACCTACCGGCCTCTGGTGTATACACCAGGGTTTTTACTCCTGGCCGTGATATTTTGTATTGCTCTCTTTGCACCTATGTTAACATCGTATGATCCTGAAATGGCTGATCTGCATGAGTCAGAAAAACCCCCTTCCATTACTCATTATTTTGGAACTGACTCACTGGGTCGGGATGTTTTCGCCAGAACTCTCTATGGGACCCGGATATCATTAATGGTCGGAGTTTGTGCTGCATTATTGACGGTAACATTGGGAACCTGTATTGGGATATGTGCAGGATTTTTTGGACGAATTATTGATGCATTATTAATGAGGATAGTGGATACCATCTATTCACCACCAGAGACAATCCTTATCATTGTCTTGATTATGATGTTTCCCAGGAGTGTATGGGCTGTAATACTTGTTATTGGTCTGACACACTGGATGAGTACCTCACGGTTGATCCGGAGTGAAACACTCTCATTAAAACAGAGACCTTTTGTTGAATCTGCGATAGCTCTTGGAGCAGGAGATTTCTATATCCTTCGTAGGCATATTTTACCAAATCTCCTCTATGTGTTGGTTATATCAGTGACACTTATGACCGCTCACGCAATTCTCACCGAATCGTTCCTGAGTTTTCTTGGGTTAGGTATTCCTCCTCATCTGGCAAGTTGGGGGAACATGATGAATGATTCACAACGACATATCATGCGGGGGATTTGGTGGACAACTTTATTCCCTGGAACCATGATTGTTATCACCGTATTATCAATATATCTTGTAGG
>NZ_DATMYY010000215.1:0-2518 GCF_035560735.1 Methanospirillum sp. | reverse complement strand
CGATCAATTTTTTTTATTTTAATTATTTTTCATCAATCGCATCCCATTCAGGGTAACAAGGATTGATGATCCAGTATCTGCTAGCACTGCAAGCCAGAGATCCACATATCCAAAGAGTGCCAATATAACAAAAATTACCTTTACCAGGATAGCAAATGCAATATTCTGCTTTATTACTGCAAGAGTCAGCCTGCCCTTGATGATTATGCTGGCAATCCTTTTGAGATCATCTGACATCAGTGCAATATCTGCGGTTTCGAGCGCTGTATCAGAACCGGCAACACCCATGGCAATTCCAACATTCGACGTGGCAAGTGCCGGGGCGTCATTGATTCCATCTCCGACCATTGCAACTGATCCATAATCTTCAGCCAGTTTCTTGATGGTATCTACTTTCTCCTGTGGGAGGAGATCACTGTGATATGAATCAAGATTCAGTTGTTGTGCCATGGCTGAAGCAACCCGGTGATTATCTCCGGTAAGCATCGTGATATGCTGTATCCCTGCTTTGTGAAGGGATCTGACAGCATCATAACTCTGTTCACGCAGGGTATCTGCCACAGCGATAATCCCAGAGATAGCGGTAGATGATCCGATAATCATCACCGTTTTCCCCTTATCTTCAAGTGAAATAACACGATCCTGTACTGGCCTGAGATCAACCCCGAGTTCTTCGAACAGGTGGATGTTGCCAGCATATATGGTGTCTGCCCCAACCATTGCCTGGGCCCCCCGACCGGTTATCGCATGAAAGTCAGTGGAAGACAGTATGGAAAGTCCTGTTGCCTTTTCGGTAACTGCGGCTGCCAGCGGGTGTTCAGACCACTGTTCTACTGATGCTGCCAGGGTGAGGAGATCCTGTTCATTCATGTCTCCAAGTGGAAGAATGTCGGTAACAACCGGATGGCCACTGGTGAGGGTCCCGGTCTTGTCAAAA
Source organism: Methanospirillum sp. (assembly GCF_035560735.1). GTDB lineage: Archaea > Halobacteriota > Methanomicrobia > Methanomicrobiales > Methanospirillaceae > Methanospirillum. Next base: position 1,581 of record NZ_DATMYY010000215.1, on the reverse strand, counting down.
GCGATGGCTTTTACGGTTCCCATGCCCTCAAGAAATGCCCCTCCTTTAATAAGGACGCCGTTTCGTGATAAACTGCCGATAGCTGAGGCGATGGAGACCGGTGTTGAGATCACCAGTGCACATGGACAGGATATAACCAGCAGGACTAGGCCACGATAGAACCAGGGTGCAAATTCTTCAGCAAAGAGCATCCAGGGAATTACCATGATTGCAGCCGCTGTAAGCAGGACAATCGGAGTATAATACTTTGCAAACAGATCCACAAACTGCTGGGATGGTGCTTTCTGTGCCTGTGCCTCTTCGACAAGATGGATAATCTTTGAAAGAGTAGAGTCTGAAGAAAGATGAGTTACTTCTAACTCCAAAACACCGTTCCCGTTCACTGTACCGGCGTATATTTGGTCTCCCTGAATCTTCTCTACCGGGATTGATTCGCCGGTAATGGCAGCCTGGTTTACTGAAGAATGGCCGGTTTTGACAATTCCATCCATTGCAATGCGTTCTCCGGGCCTGACAATGATGAGATCACCTATGAGAAGCTGCCCGACTGGAAGGATGGATTCAACTCCATCACGGCGGACTGTTGCTTGTGAAGGGGCAAGGTCCATCAATGCTCTGATGGATCTCCGGGTCCTGTCCATGGTGTAAGCCTGGAGTGTATTCCCTACTGAAAAGAGTACGGCCACCGTTGCTGCTTCACTCCATTCACCAATCGCTGCTGCCCCAACAACTGCCACGGTCATGAGAACATTCATATCAAACGATAAGACTCTAAGTCCATACAAACCGATTTTTGCTGTGTGAAATCCTCCGATTATTGAGGCACCAGCGAATAATGGAATAACAAGTTCTGTCATAATTCCAACATGATCGATGACAAAACCCGTCACCAGTAATATTCCTGATATGATGGTTGCCATGGTTCTCTGGTCAATCCATCCTCTGGATATCTGTGCAGGGCGTTTCGTATTATCCCGGTATTGTGCAGAATATCCTGCCTGACTGACTGCTTTTACTATCGCATGAACCGGGGTTGTATGTTCCACTGTCATGGTTCCGGCTGTAAAGTTGATCCTTGCTGATTTCACTCCTGGTAGAATTGCAATCCTCTTTTCCAGGTGTGCTGCACAATCTGCACAATCAAGTCCGGTAAGAAAAAAACTGCTTGTTGTCAGTGGTCTGGTGATATCTGCATGGGTCCCGTCATCATGATGGGTGATTTCTCCTGCACAACATGTGCAGGAATCGTGGTGAGAATGATCATGTGTTTCTGTTTCCTGATTATTTTCCGGTGATATATGGGATGGTTCATCATGGTTATGCTGATTTGAGCATCCTTCAGTGTCTATGTCCTGATGGTGTTGTGGATCAGACGAACAACATCTGCAGGTTTCATGATGATGTTCCGGGGGTTTTTCGTGCATATGGTTATTCATGATCTCATGGGGTACTGTATCATGGGTGTGTGTATGACAACATTCGTCAGAGCATTCCGATGGTGGCATCTGCGATTGTCTGATATTTTCCTTCATGGGGCGTATCCTTGCATGGTTTGTAGGAGAGAAGATATCTTTTTAATAG
>NZ_DATMYY010000214.1:0-2012 GCF_035560735.1 Methanospirillum sp. | reverse complement strand
ATAAAGGCATAAGATCCTTTATCTTTGTGAATTCTTACATTAATTTCTGAAGCGAAGATTCAACGGAGCGATGAATCTTAAAGAGAACATGCCCGTGAAGTGCTCCTGAAATGGGTGAAAACACGCTCACCCCATGACAATGCCTGTGAATCATGACTTGTAAAATGCGAAGAAGCATCAAACGTCGTCATATCCTGTTTGTATAATCCAAGGATTAGTTCGGTATCTGTAACCATGAGTCCGAACTTCAATGGGTTGTCTGAGATATATTGGATATAGTTCGAACAGGCCCTCATCTGTGACAGTTGTGAAGCATATGGTTCGGCACGGAGTTGCATTTCAACCTCCGCAGTGATAATCATCTCTACAGGTACACCCTCAATCACCTGCGAAATTACATATTGGAGATGACCAGGGCTGATCATCGAAGATATCCAGTGAATTCGTTTTGCTTTTTCAATCGCGGTCTGATAATGTGCATACACCTGAAATATCTCAACAGAAGTATCAGCAATGATCTGTGAGTTGTAGAGATCACTCATCTCTTTGATGGACTGCTCCGGTATTCCTTCAAGATAGTGTTCCTGCCAGAAAGTATCGTGGTTAGTCAGAAGAGAAAAGAGTCTGGTAATCTCATTGATTTTCGCTTCGAATATTCTACCGAGCGGGGTCAGACAGTACTGATATTTCTGGGCTGATATAAACGAACGTTTTTCAAGTGCTCGGATTCTTGGAATAATCGCCTGAGAGGAGGAACCGGTGATCGTACGCAGATCAGAAAGGGTCTTGCATCCCTCACCCAGAGAGAGAAGGATTTGCATCTGCAGTCGTGACCTGAAGATGGATTCAAGCCCAAGCCTGATATCATTATAGGCGAATAGAGGGGAGATCATATTTCACGTGAGTGTATAGATCAGACTCACCTATAAGAGTCACGGTCTGATAGATGATAGGAAAAAAAGATCTGCCAGGTATGCCAAAAAGAATCACAGCAGTTTTGTCTCTTCTTTAGGCTTTGGCACCTTCACCACGAGAACCCTGAAGACAGAATCACTCTCATTCAGCCACCGGTGAGGAATCCTTGCCGGACTTTCAATTAACATATCCTTTGTACAGGTTGCCTTCTCGTTCCCAATCTCCACAATGCCGGTTCCTTCAAGAACATAGAAGAAGACATCAACCGGGGTGATGTGTTTTTTCAGCGATTCACCTGGCTGAAGGGTGATCACAACCGCTATGGCATTATCTGTATCATACACCTTCCGGGCATCCACATGATGCGGATTAGGTCCTGATACTACATTTGCGACATCAGTAATCTTCATAATCTTCACTAATTCTCCAGGGGAATGTAAGGAATCAGGGAGAGCAGTTCTTCCTTCAATGCATTAATACCCTTTCGCTCCATGAACCTTGCTGTACGCTCCCTCCGGTTGGCATGGGTCCGATAATATTCAAGTAGCCGAACTACACAGTCAACCACTTCATCAGATGAAAGATTCCAGGCGATAAGATCGCCAATCCGGGGTTTTGTCCCACCATTTCCGCCAAAAAAGATCATCCATCCCCGGGAAGTCCCGACAATCCCAATATCCCTTATCTGACTTTCACTGCAGCATCGTTGGCATCCGGATACCCCGATCTTCACCTTTGCAGGAAATTCTTCAGTCTTCAGTCGCTTTTCTATCTGCGCTGCAAGGGCGATAGAGTCCTGGGAACCATATCTGCACATCTCGGTTCCAAGACATGCCTGGACAAATTTTACTCCTGGCCGTATCTCCGGCTTTGCCAATGGTCCGAGATCCTCAAACACCTTTGGAACATCGTCTGCAGAGATTCCGGCAAGGATGATCCGTTGCCCAGAGGTGATCTTCATGATCGGGACATGATACTTCTTTGCAATGGCGGCGATACGTTCAAGATCTTCAGGAGTCGTCATCCCTGCTGGAATATGAGTCATAATCGCGTACCCTTTCCCATCACGTTGAGGAATAGCACCGGTGGTTCCTGAT
>NZ_DATMYY010000213.1:0-8788 GCF_035560735.1 Methanospirillum sp. | reverse complement strand
AAATAATATTGTGGTACTCTCTCCCTCGCGGCTGGAGAGTACAGAAAAAGAGTATATTCCTCCTGGAATGGTATCTAGAATGCCTTCTCTTTTTGAATTCCGATCATATCGCAGGTATCATCAAGCTTGGTCTGGGTGGTGACAAAGAACCCGCCAACCGACTCAGTGGTGACAATATCAGATGGATTTGCCATCTTTCCAGCAGCCTGGAGTGTATCGACTGCGCTGATTGTGGCATTCATTCCCATGACAAACACCCCGCGGGCTTTTCCAAACTTATCTGAAAGGGTCATTGCTTCGGCAGATGCCTTTGCAGATGCAGCTGCTGACTTATACTGGTTCAGTTTCTCTGCGGTCAGACCTTGGTTGGGCTTAGCAATTAGATCCTTCTGATCCTTGAAATCGGTTACCACGTTCTGTACGAGATTTTTAAAGTCATCATCCTGGGTTTTTCCGGTACATCCCGAAAACAGGATGACTATGATTAGGAGTACTACGAGAATTCCGCTGCGAATCATAATTGTCGTATCGGTTTTATAGTTCTTATGGGTTGTGAAATGCTCTCTGCAGGTTTTCAACGATGTAGTTTCATCCTGTCCGATGTCGCTCCGTGGCTGATATGGGAGGTATGATTCATGATTGAAGTAAATTGTACTGGCATCGGGGTATAGACCCTCAATCATATCATGACCCCAAAAAGCAGCACCCTGATCCGCTCTCTCCGCAGAAAGAGGAGCATCGCTGATAATGAATTCGCAAAACCATTCTTGAAGTGGGCTGGCGGAAAAACTCAACTCCTCCATGAGTTTGATGCCAGATTTCCAGAGAACCTCAAGTCTGGAGTCCTGGACCGGTACATAGAACCATTCATCGGAGGGGGTGCAGTCTTCTTTTTTGTGATGCAACTGTTTTCATTTAAAGAATCAGTTATCTGTGATGTAAATGAGGAACTTGTCCTCACTTACCAGGTTATCAGAAAAGATGTGGAGCCCCTTCTCATTCTTCTGCAGGATTTCCAGTTCCGGTATGATGCTCTTGATGAAGCAGGGCAGAAAGAATTGTTCCTGGAGATCAGATCAGAACTGAATGTAGAACGATCAGGATTTGATTTTTCCTCCTATGGACCTTCCTGGATCCATCGTGCTTCACAACTCCTCTTTCTCAATAAAACCTGTTTTAACGGTCTATTCAGAGTAAACTCAAGCGGAGAGTTTAATGTCCCGTTTGGAAAATACCGCAATCCCGGGATTGTGAATGAGCACAATCTGCGGATGGCTTCAGCACTATTGAAGAACACCACCATACTTCATGGGGACTTTTCACGGTGTCTTGAGTACATCGACTCCCAGACGTTTGTCTATCTTGACCCTCCGTATAGACCGCTGACCAAATCATCCTCGTTCACAAGTTACTCACGTGACGGGTTTTCTGATCAGGATCAAGTCCGACTCAGGGACTTTTTTGACGCTGTTGACAGGATCGGTGCATCAGTGATGCTGAGTAATTCTGATCCTGGAAACGAGGATCCAACTGACCGCTTCTTTGATGATCTCTATGAACAGTATAGAATTGAGCGGGTTATGGCAAAACGGGCCATCAACAGCAATGGAGAAAAACGGGGATCCATTAGTGAGATCATTGTGATGAATTATACTGAGTAGAACATGCAGGGATAACAGTAAATCCCCGAGGCGTTCCAATTTCGGTGATCATAGATGGGAATCGCATTATTCCTGAATCACTGTTTTTATTGAGGTTGAGACTCTCCTTTCTCTCCGGTATATTTGATAATTCAGTAAAAGTGCAGACAGGTTAGTACCTCTCATTGCATCATTTCCTGAACCATGATTCAGGAGAATAGTTCTCTTTACATATGCACATCATAATACCAAATTCTATCCACCTAATGCTTTGATAATTCACATTGATCCCTGTCATCGGGGTGAACACCCTTTCAGTGGTATGCAGGGAATACCAACTATGGCATGGACATCTGATACCCTATGCGATGAGGTACACGAGATTATTCACACCCCTGAATACACCTTTGATCTCGTTGAGGTGGCAGTGTTCTGCGATACGGTTTCTGCACTAATAGAATCATCCGGGCGGGGATTATGTGTAGCAATTCATTTTCATGCAAATGGCAGGGGAGAGCCTCTTGTCCTGATGTCAGAACATAGCCCTTTTTTCTTATTAGTGTATATCATATTCTGATAACTCTATAACAGGAACCGGAATGAAAGCTGAACTGTGGCTGAATCGTGCTGATCATGAACTTGTTTTGGCTCAGGAACTCCTGACCGCAGGTTCATTTCTCTGGGCTGCCAGTTATGCCCACCGAGCCCTTGAATATACCCTTGAAGGATTGATCGTAATGAAGACGGGGGTCAGGCCCGAACGCGGCTCCACATTGAGTGAGCTTCATCACGCGACGCGGCAGTATCTCCCTGATACTCTCAATCAGCCGATTAATGCTCTATCAGAAATCGCCCCTTTTGTATGGCAATCTGATATTTCTGCAGAACAGATTATATTTCTCACAGAAAAACGTGTCAGTGAACTGATTGAGGGAGGGAAAACTGTCCTTTCATGGGTCGGAGATGAATGGGCTAAAGAACTGGCAACTGATCCCTCTCCAGGAGCGGAAGATCCCGGTAATTCTACCGAATAAAGTTCGAATTGCCACCAGGATCCCAGTTTCTAAACGAGTGATGATCAGGGCCTGAACTGCCTGATCCGTAATTTAAAAGCACGGGCAGCCTCTGTTATATCTGGTTGGCTGACCACGGCTGATATCACTGCAACACCATCAGCCCCGGCTGCAAAGACATCTCCAGCATTATCTGTATGAATCCCGCCGATTCCGATGACCGGTATTGAGACTGTGTCTGATATCCCTCTTACCAGCCCGAGACCGGGTCCGTGGCCTGCATCTTGTTTGGATCCAGTGGAAAAAACCGGGCTGACTGCGACATAATCTGCCCCTTCCTGTTCAGCTTCTTTAGCTTGTTCAACTGATGAGACTGATACGCCAATGATAAATGGCGATGGTGCGAGGGGTCGGACGTAAGAGAGTGGGAGATCCTGCTGCCCAATATGGACTCCGTCAGCTTTGCTGGCAAGAGCGACATCCAGCCGGTCATTGACAATAAAGAGTGCTCCGGATCTGGCAGTGACTGCCCTGATGTCACATGCAGCTCTGAATAGATCTCTACCTGGGAGTTTTTTATCCCGGAGCTGGATTACATCAGCACCTCCTGCCACTGCCTGCCTGGCAATTTCCACATGACTTAACCCATGCGAAAGTTCCTCGTCAGTGACCACATAGAGTTCGTACCTCATTTACACTGTCCTGATCCGGGCACCTTCTGCAAGGTCGTCAGGAGTAAGGGCTGCGAGAGAATCGAAGAGAGCGGTCTTGAATGATCCAGGACCTTTAGCCAGAGTTGCAGCCCTCTCTCCTGCGATTCCGAATGTGGCAAGTGCTGCAGCTGAGCTGGTGACCCTGTCTTTTCCTGATGCGGCGAACACTCCGGTGACCGAAGCTGCCATGCATCCTGTTCCTGAAATGGCTCCCATAAGTGGATGGCCGTTCTCTACAAGGAGGGTTCTGCTGCCATCGCTGACAATATCTGTCTTCCCGCTCATGACAATGGTCATTCCCGAGCGGCCTGCATACTCCGTTGTAATCGAGACTGGATCTCCTGATATTCCTGCTGAATCCACTCCTCTGACCTTTGCATCCACTCCGGCGAGTACCCCTATCTCACCTGCGTTCCCTTTCAGAACAGATATTTGCAATTCGGTCATTAATCTGCGGGCTGCATTGGTCCTGAGTGTTGTGGCCCCGGCCCCTACCGGGTCAAGGATGATCGGGATGTCTCGCTTTTCTGCTGCTTTTCCCACAAGAAGCATGGATTCGATCTGTGCCTGATCAAGTGTTCCGATGTTGAGGACCAGGGCACCGGCATACTGCACCATCTCCTCTACCTCATCAGGTGAATGGGCCATCACCGGTGCACCTCCTGCACAAAGGGTGATGTTTGCACAGTCGTTGACGGTGACATAGTTTGTGATGTGATGAATTAGAGGAGTCTGGGTCCGTGCTGTAGCAAATATCTTTGAGTACGGGGTCTCTGGCATCTATTTTCCTCGTTTGGTATGATCGATACAGCCGTACTGTTCATCTGCAGTCTGTAAAAATATTCAGGTACTGGTATATGACCTGCTCATCGGACGGTCAGGTCATACACCCATCTGCTTACTGACGGGGCAACATTGCCACAGCGATGCAAGCGGCCAACTTCAAAACCTGCCAGTGTAAGGATTTTGGCACGCTCTTGTGCACCATCCCTGTTGTCAAAGGTATAAAAATGGATACCACCACCTTTGCGTACCATCCGGGAAAGAGGGATGAAGGTCTCGTCAAGGCCATACGGTGTTGGAATAATTGCCCGGTCTGACATGATCCTGAGCATCCTAGAGGCTAGGGAAGCATCCCCCCTGATTATGGCAACCCGGTCTTCGAGATGGTTTAGTCTGATGTTCTCTCTGAGAAGGAGGCATGCATCAGGGTTTATCTCGATTGCAATGACATGTGCCCCCCTGGCAGCAACCGGAATAACAAACGGTCCGACACCGGCAAAGGGAATTAGGACACGTTCACCCGGTTTGATAATGTCAGAAATACGCTGGCGTTCTCCTGCCAGCCGGCTTGTGAAAAATGCATGAGAGAGATCAACTCGGTACCTGAAGCCTGACTCCCTGTAAAGTGTCCTGGTCTTTGTTCCGATTATCGGTTGATATCCTGCGATCCTGCAGGATCCACTGACCTTTGAGACTCTCCTGAGAACAGTGGTTATACTCCTTCGCTGATTGATCAGCGCTTTGGCGATGGTTGTCTGGTATTGCGAAAGTTCGTCCGGAATAGAGAGGATTGCAATATCCCCGATCACTTCAAATCGGTCTGGTATGAGGTGATGGAGGGGATCTGGGATAACCTCTTTAAGCACCTGCGAGAGTTGCACGGTCTATCTTATGTTGAATTTTCAAGGATTGATGCAGCTTTTTCTGAAGCTTTCTGAGCCTCATCCCCTTTACCCAGTTTTTCCAGTACGTCAGCCTTTGTCTTCCATGCTGCTGCATCCTCTGCATTAAGGGCAAGTGCTGTTTCGCAGGCCTTCAGGGCTTCTTCGTATTTTCCCTGGTTGAATAATGCAGATCCCTTGTTCTTCCAGGCAGGTTCGTACTTTGGATCAAGGGTTGTAGCCTTTTCATAATCACTCAGGGCCTCATCCTCTCTCCCAAGGTTATGGCAGGCAAGACCTCGGTTGTTCCAGGTCCTTGCAGTGTCTGGTTTAAGCTGAAGCGAATGGTCATATGCGACAATGGCCTCCTCAAACTTACCAAGATGATCAAGTACAAGTCCCATATTAGACCAGGCCAGAGCATCGTTCGGGTTGAGGGTTGTGGTTTTATTCAGGGCTTCACGTGCCTCTTCGTACTTTCCCTGGCTTGCCAGGGCGAGACCTATGTTTCCCCACGCCATGGCGTTTGATGGGTCGAGAGCCGTAGCATTGTAGTATGCAGCGATAGCCTCGTCATAATTACCTTGTCCAAAGTATGCAACACCAAGGTTATTCCACTCTTCCACGGTCTTATCAGCGATACAAGGGCCAGCCATTAGGCCCAGGCATATCAGAATGATGAATGTATTTTTCATACGTACATTTGGTCAGTATATCCAGATGTCCTTTGTGAGGATGAGGGCCCTTCACCATCCGCGTTTTCATCATAAACATGGGTTTCATAAAACGATATTATCAGGAAGTTGATACAAAAATGGCGCCAGTTTCATAGAGTTGCAACCCGTCGCAACAGTGAAAACCAATCTACCGGTGATTTATCAGGCCTGAATGGGCGATACGATCCTGAAGATCTTTATGATGTCTGAACCAGATGCAACACGATTTATTGGCATGAACATTCAAATCCGCCGTTTTGTATAATGCTGTTTTGATTGAATCGCTTAAATGTTGGCCTGAGCGGATTTCGAACTGATCTCTCCCAGTTTTACCTGTTTTCCTTATACCCTATTTCAGGCAACACTAGTATGTCACAGGGAGGCCAACCGGGATGTCAGGTTCTTTGAACCTGCGTACCTGGTTACAGTGCCTGGATCCAGACTGATGTCCACTCAACGAGGCTGCGTTCAACATGTCCTCCTACAATCCGTGTCCTCTATGGATGTCAGTCAGGTCCAAGGTTCTGGTAAGTCTCTCTTGCGAACTTCATGAACACAGATGCACGAACTTCATGCCGGTGTCACACCGGCTTCCTCCTACAATCGCCATCGTAATGTTCATCAGTTACATTTCAAAAGCAGAGAGGTATTTCATGTTATTACATGCACGATTCAATAACAACTATAATGACCGTCAGATCTGCCTGATTGAGTATCTGAAAGATCGGATTCGCTCTGGCAGAGGCTTCTTCAAGTCCAAGTACATTGCACGCGAACTGGGTCTCTCTTCAAAAGAGGTTGGGACGAATATGGCTATACTTGCAGAGACCTGTCCCGACTTCACCATTGAGAGGTACAGTTACTCCAACAGCACGACCTGGCTTGTAACTCCTGTGCAGGCCTGATCTCACTCTTTTTCCTAGTTTACCTTTTCTCTCAGTCCGGTTTTTGATCTATTCTGCTGGTATCAATTGTGGAGGTTGAGAATAATGTTCTTCTTTAGTTTTGCAACTGAATTTTTCGGATCGAGTTCAAGTACTTTATCGTATGCATGGAGTGCCTCATCGTTTTTTCCAAGCCAGTTGAGTGCATCTCCTTTCTGAGTCCATGCGTCGATGTCGTCAGGTTTTATTTCAATTGCCTTTTCAAAGGATTTGACTGCCTCTGCGTATTTATCAAGCTTGGCAAGTGATTTCCCCTTTTCAAGCCATACTGCCTCGTCTTTGTTTCCGTACTCAAGTGACATGTCATATGCTGATATAGCCTGTGCGTAGTTGCTCATAGATGCCAGGTCTTTTCCTTTGTCAAACCAGATAGCTGCCTGTTGAGGATCATCAACGGTAGCAGCGGTTGTGAGATATCCGGATATACAGAGAAGAACGATCAGAAGAGAGAGATATTTCATTATGAGGCATCCGTTGCGTGTCAGGATAATGATTATGACCATTAGGTCTGAAATCTGGTATATCTACTTGATTCTATCGGTTTGAAAGGAATTTCTGATAAAAGCGCAGGTAGATTTACTGATCATAGCAGGAGAGGGCGTGAGGCTGAATAATACTGAAATTCGGATCACGATAATAGCCCACCCATCAGAAAAAAGGTTGACATATTAGATGTCTGTAAAACCTGTTGTTATCCTTCACTCTTACTGTTTTCTTTGCCTGTTGAGTATGATTCCTGCTGCAGCAATACCGGCCACTGGAATCAGGGGAGATATTGGTGATTTTGTCGGTACTGGCACCGGAGGGAGTGTGGGGGCTGGTGCTTGAGTCTGTGTCTGGGTGGTAATTGCCGTGAGAGTAACCGAGAGCCCTGATGCCTGGTCAGGGATGACAGAGACGTCCCCACTGTATGATGAGTATCCATCTGTTTTGATAAGCACCGAATGGGACCCTGTTCCGATCCCCTGGAGCGAGACGGGGGTAATTCCCTTGTATTCATTGTCCAGGTAAACGTCTGCTCCTGAAGGAGTAGACTGCACTGAAAGTGCTCCATACTCTGAAGATACATGTGTCGATGTCAGGTCTGCAGAGATCGTGGAAACCTCGTTTCTGGACAATTTGATCTCTGTTGTATAATCTGTATATCCGGAGAGGGTAAGATGAATAGTGTATGTCCCTGGTGAAAGATCTGATATCTCAAGGTATCCTGATGAGGGCGTAATTCCCTTGTATGTTCCATCAAGATATACACCTGCACCGCCTGGATTGCTGGTGACCTGAATTGCAGCATGATCCTGCCTGAATTCAGGATATGATTGAGGGATAGAAATGGTATGGTACTGGCTGCCTGGTTGCTGTGTTACCGGCTGAACCGGAGCCTGTTTTTGTTCCTGGGCTTTCGGTGTGGGCTGGCTTGTCTGTACTGGTTCTTTATGATTTATATCCAGGTTTTCTGCCTGTGTGGGGGTTTTCTGGGGCGACTGGCTCACGGGCTGTTCAGTCTGTGATAAATCCGTCTGTCTTGTTTTCTGTGGGCTTGTTTCCGATATGGGGGTCGTTCCAGGCTGGGATCCCGGGACCCCTGTACTGACATAAGCCGGTGTACTCTGCCCTTTGGTCTGTTCTAATCCCTGTTGCCCCTGCTGACCAGGGCCCTGGTTCTGGCTCCTTGAAATCCCGTCCCCTGATGATCCGGTGGTCATGTTAGGCTGAATCTGATATCCGAGATTTTTCTGATAATTCATCTCTTCTGCTGACACAAGGCATGTAAGTGCTGCAGCAAGAATGAGGATCACTATGATGTATGCTGATGGTTTCATCTTCATCGTTCCATGTGTGTGGGTATACGTCTGGGTAGGATCATGTACCCCATGTGTCCCTGTATGATGGAGAGTACCCCTGCATAACAGAATAAAGAAGATGCTATCTGATGGTGTGATATCCCGGGTTTTAGTTCGGCTTTCCGTGATTTGGGTTGTGGGGAGAAATATACCGAATAATCTGTCTGTGTTGGGTGTTTTTCAAACACCCGATCTTCATCTCTCTGATCACGCAACCAGCATTCCTTCTCCCTGCTTAACTCATGCAATTTTTATAT
>NZ_DATMYY010000212.1:0-16265 GCF_035560735.1 Methanospirillum sp. | reverse complement strand
CACTACCACTGAATATTATGAATTATGAGATCAAATATCGCCCAAGTTACGGATACCTTGTTGTAAAGCTCCAGCCAGGAGAAACTATAGTCGCTGAAGCAGGGGCGATGACCTACATGCAGCCATCCATTGAGGTTCATACCAGGAAGAGAAAGCAAGGCCTCCTTTCAACTATTGGAATGACCTTTCTTGGTGGCCAGTCCTTCTTTGTCAATGAGTTCACTGCAACATCGGCTCCAGGGGAGGCAGGATTTTCAGCTGCTCCCCTCGGAGATGTAGAAGTCATGGAGATCGGGACAAACCGTGGCTTTATCATTCAGAAGACCGCGTACATCGCATCAGAACAGGGAGTCAACCTGGATGTTGAGTGGCAGGGTTTTTCAAAAGGAATCTTTGGCCAGGGACTCTTCATGATAAAAGTTTCAGGCCAGGGTCTGCTCTTCATCAACACATTCGGAGCAATAGACAAGCACGTTCTGGCCCCGGGTGAGCGCCTTGTTGTTGATAATTTCCATCTGGTGGCATTCAGTGATACCTGTTCGTACCAGGTGACAAAGTTTGGTGGATGGAAAGAGACATTCCTGTCAGGAGAATTTCTGGTGACTGAGATTACCGGCCCGGGAGAGGTCTATATCCAGACAAAAAACATCAGAGAACTTGCAGACTGGATATGGAAACTGATCGAACCCAGGGTCCAGACAACAGCCCGGTAAAAGGCCACCCCATCCATGGTGCGCCCCCCCACTGATCAACAGCAATAGGGCACCAAATAGATCTTGTTATCGAACCACAATATAAATAAGGTCATCTTTTTTGGCACAACCTTTTTAGTAGATCGGACCCCACCTACTCATGGGAGCAATATCCTATGAGTGAGTGTTTTATTGGGCAATAGACGGTTTCGCTTTTTCGACACAACGCTCCGAGACGGTGAACAGACACCCGGAGTATCGTTAACCCCTGCACAAAAACTTGAGATTGCTGCTGCTCTTTCTGACATCGGAGTAGATGTTATTGAAGCAGGATCAGCTGTTGCATCAGAAGGTGAAAGAGAGGCAATACGGCTTATCGCAGAAGCCGGCCTTGCGGCAGAGTGCTGCACCTATGTCAGGGCACTAAACCAGGACATCGATTGTGCAGTTGATGCAGGTGCTGACTCAGTCCATCTGGTGATCCCGGTCTCTGATCTTCATATATCAAAGAAGATGCAGAAGACCCGTGAAGAGGTCCATACAATGGCAATGAGTGCGGTCGCATATGCTAAGGAACGCGGACTGATCGTAGAACTTTCAGGAGAAGACGCCTCACGGGCAGATCAGGAATTTCTTGCAACGCTCTTTCGCGACGGGATTGAAAGCGGAGCAGATAGGCTCTGTTTCTGCGATACTGTAGGAGTTCTCACTCCAGAAAGAGCAGCAGAAATTATTCCGTCCCTTTGTATGGCTCCGCTCAGCATCCATTGTCATAACGATCTCGGGCTGGCTCTTGCAACAACTCTTGCAGCCTTCAAAGCAGGGGCAAGTTGTTCACATGTGACCGTGAACGGCCTTGGCGAGCGGGCAGGAAACACCCCGTTTGAAGAAGTTATAATGTCTCTTGAGACATTATACGGATACAAGACAGGGATTGACACGAAAAAGATCTATCCACTTTCAACCCTTGTTTCCCGCCTGACTGGTGTGCCGTTTGCGACAAACAAACCAATAGTCGGGACAATGGCATTTACCCATGAGAGTGGGATCCATGCCCACGGACTCTTTCGGGATTCACGCACGTATGAACCCATATCTCCGGAATCAGTCGGACGCCAGCGGAGGATCGTCCTTGGTAAACACTCTGGCTCTGCCTCGGTCAAGGCAGCACTGACTGAGCTCGGGTATAGTCCGAATCCCCGGCAGCTCGAGGAGATCGTAAAGCGGGTCAAGGCACTTGGTGATGAGGGTCGACGGGTGAGTGATACTGATGTGATGGCTATCGCTGACGCAGTCATGTTGCTTGAGTGTAAGCCGATTATCAGTGTCAAACAGTTCACAGTTGTAAGTGGATCAAATATCCTTCCGACTGCTTCGGTCACCATGGAAATCAACGGAGAAGAAGTGACAGGAGCAGCAACCGGTGACGGGCCGGTGGATGCAGCTCTCAGGGTTCTACAGCAGTCAGTTGCCAGTGCCGGCGATGTCAGGCTTGACGAATACCATGTCGAGGCTATTACAGGTGGCACCGATGCAATGGTTGATGTAACCGTAAAACTGAGAAAAGATGGAAGAACCATCACTTCACGCGGCGCAAGAACCGATATCATCCAGGCAAGTGTTGAAGCTGTGGTGACGGGAATGAACCGCCTTTTGAGGGAATTAGATGAAAAGCGGCGCACAGATACTGATTGAAGGGCTGAAAGAGCAGGGAGTAGGTGTCATCTTCGGGTATCCGGGCGGAGTGGTTCTCCCGATATACGATGAACTCTATGACGCAGATATCAGGCACATCCTGGTAAGACATGAGCAGGCAGCCATTCACGCAGCCGACGGATACGCCCGTGCAACCGGAAAAGTGGGAGTCTGTCTCGCCACATCCGGACCTGGCGCCTGTAACCTCGTAACAGGTCTTGCTACTGCATACATGGATTCCATCCCGGTTGTTGCTCTTACCGGTCAGGTCCCAACCGGACTCCTTGGAAATGATGCGTTTCAGGAGTCTGACATAACCGGCATCACCATGCCGGTGACAAAACACAACTTCCTTGTACAGGATGTCAGGGATCTGAAACGGATTATCAGAGAGGCATTCTATATTGCTAATACAGGCAGAAAGGGGCCCGTTCTCATAGACATCCCTAAAGATGTCAGCACAACTAAAATTCCTGATGAGGACGGACCTGAACAACAGATTAAGCTCAGGGGATACAAACCAACCTATCAGGGCCACGGCAAGCAGATTCAAAAAGCAGTTGAACTCATCGAGGCAGCAGAGCGGCCGATAATATATGCTGGAGGCGGAGTCATCTCCTCAGAAGCATCAAAAGAACTTGTTGAGTTTGCCGAGCGAACATGTATGCCGATTACAACCACCCTGATGGGCCTCGGATGTATACCTGCTGATCATCCACTCAACCTTGGTATGCTCGGGATGCACGGCACTGAGTATGCTAACTATGCAATTACTGAATCAGATCTGCTCTTTTCTATTGGAGTCAGGTTTGACGACCGGGTAACAGGGAACCTGGCGACCTTTGCACCCAATGCAAAGATCATTCACATGGATATCGATCCTGCAGAGATCGGGAAGAACAAACCAGCAGATATCCCGATCGTCGGAGATGCAAAGAGTATCCTCACTGATCTCCTGAAAAGGATCCCTGCTGCCTGCACTCATCCTGAATGGTCAGAGAAGGTTCAGGGATGGAAAAAGAATCATCCGCTCAGATTCAAAGAAGATGGAAAACTTCGCCCCCAATACGTGATCAGAAGACTCGCAGAAATTTTGGGTGAGAAGGGAGTTATTGTAAGCGAAGTCGGGCAGAACCAGATGTGGACAGCCCAATATTACCCATTCTCTCATCCAAGGCAGTGGATTACTTCTGGAGGACTCGGGACTATGGGATTCGGATTCCCTGCAGCCATGGGAGCCCAGGTAGCCGTTCCTGAAGAGCCCGTATTTGTCATAGCCGGAGATGGAAGTTTCCAGATGAACATCCAGGAACTCGGAACCATAGCGCAGTACCAGATCCCGGTCAAGATAGTAATTCTGAACAACCAGTTCCTTGGGATGGTCAGACAGTGGCAGGAGCTCTTTTACGAGCGGCGGTACTCGTATACCGAGCTTCCTGAGGTGCAGTTTGAACATATTGCAAAGGCATATGGAATCGGGGCAGAAACCGTGAGATCAATATCTGATGTTGATTCTGCACTCAAACGAGCCCTTGATCATAAAGGTCCGTATCTACTTGATATCAGGGTTGAGCGTGAAGAGAATGTTTTCCCGATGGTTCCAGCAGGAGCAGCAATCAGTGAGATGATCGTCGGGCAACATACCGAGCATGAGGAGGAGTAGATGAACCGTCATATCTTCAGTGTCCTGGTAGAAGACAGTCCGGGAGTCCTCTCCAGGGTGACCGGACTCTTCTCACGCCGGGGGTTCAATATCGAAAGCCTTGCGGTTGGAACCTGTGAACAGCCAGATACTAGCAGGATTACCATCGTCGTTTCAGGTAATGATGTCCAGATCGAACAGGTAAAAAAGCAACTTAATAAACTGATCGAGGTCATCAAGGTTCTGGATATCACTGACCTGGAGCATGTGGAGCGAGAACTAGCACTCATCAAGGTCAAGGCAGAACCCGGAGAAGTCAGATCTGCGATCATGCAGGTTGCAGGTATATTCAGGGCAAAGATCATTGATGTCGGGACTGATTCATTGATGATTGAGGTTACCGGAGATTCAAGTAAGATTGCGGCAATCGAAGATCTCATGAGTCCATATGGAATCATTGAGATGGTTAGGACCGGAAAAATTGCACTCCAGAGAGGAGCCGGTACCGCCTGTTCTGGCAGGTAATTGGGGATTCCCATTTTTACTTCACCAAATTTCTTTCATCTTTTTTCCGTAGATTGATATTCAAGATAGACATACTTGGTATATACCAGGGTATGGCTGATGCTCAGCTGGGTGGAAGAGAAGAAATGCCTACCATTTTAATTATCGATGATAATCCGGAAGACCAGAACAACATGGCAGAGATCCTGAAGAGCGAAGGATATGATATTGTTGCCGCAGGCATGGGCCCGGAGGGGATCAAACTCTGTCGTGAGCATAAGCCAGACCTCATCACAATGGACTTGGTAATGCCTGATATGAATGGGATAGAGGTTCTTCGTGAATTAAAAAAAGAGTTTCCCGATATTCCGGTCATCATGTGTTCAGCAGCAGGGCTTGAGCAGGTGGTAGCCCTCGCACTAAGAGTCGGTGCAACTGGGTATATCGTAAAACCGTATGATCGCGATACTGTTCTAAAAAATCTGAAAGGGCATATCGCAGCAGGGAAAAGTCTGGCCGGGTAATATTATCTAATTCAGACTGATACAAAGTCTCTCATCTATTTGTTTTACTTTTTCTGTTGCAGGTATCGCATCTTTCGCGATATCATCAGACCAACTGTATTATCTCCCCCGAGTGAAAAGGCCCGTTCATGCGCAACTGCAGCCTCTTCAAAACGTCCAAGATTCTGAAGGGCATCACCTTTCAAAAACCAGGCCCTGGCATTATCATCATCTTCTGCCAGCACCCTTTCATAAGCAGTGACAGCTGCTTCGTGCTGCCCTGTAAGCCAGAAGAGCTCGGCATGTAACGCCCATGGTTCAGGAAGATCAGGTGCAATCTCAATGATCTTCTCAATAGCCTGTAGAGCATCATCATACCCCCCATTCTCATACAGCGTTTTTGCATGGGAAAGAAGCAGGGTGGGATCTTCAGGAAACTGTTTAAGTGCTTCAGTAACCGCTCGTGCTGCCTCATCCTGTCTTCCACATGCAATCTCTGCATCAGCCTTCAGACGCCATGCTTCCGGATCATCTGGACGCTGATCAAGTACGATCTCAAGGGGTCTGAGTGACTCTTCAAATTTTCCTGCTGCACACAGACTGCGTGCATATCTGAGGAGGATGGAGGGATCACGATTCTTTTCACCGATATGACCGAAGGATTCAGCAGAGCGCTCATACTCCCCAAGACGGTAGAGCGCCTTTCCTTTCATTGCCCAGATCTCTGCATCATCCGGAGCCAAATCCAGGTATTTATTGAAACTGGCAATTGCCTTCTCACATTTTCCTGCCGCATATAGTGTTACTCCCTGTTTTTTGATTACTGTAGGATCATCAGGGAGATAGAGTGCAGCCTGCTGGTATGCCTCAGCAGCCAGGCTATAATTACGCAGGATTTCAAGGGCTGCTGCTTTCCTTTTCCAGAGTTCACCGTTTTTACTATCCCGGGACAGGGCTTTTTCCAGGTACTTGAGAGCCTCTTTGTACTTCCCTGCCTCAAAGAGAGCCACTCCCAGGGTACCGGGAATCGTGTTGTCATCAGGAGCATAACGGGAGGCTTCAATCAGAGAGAGAGATGCATCTTCAAAAAGATTCAGAGACTTCTCAATCTCTGCCTTGAGAAGCCAAAGATCAGCATTCTTCCCATACTTCTCAAGCAGTCGCTGAACTTTTCCATACGCCTCTTTTACCTGACCAATCTGGAGAAGTGCATTCGCGTACCCATACAGCACTTCATACGTACCTGCCTCCGGATCAGCAATCTTCTCATAGGTCTGGCAGGCTCCTTTGAATGAGCCAATCTTTACCTGGAGATCGGCTTTCTTTACAAGAGCATCCTGTTCTTTGGGATCCAGTTCAAGTACATGATTCAGTGACTGGATCGCGTCAGGCAACTGATTAAGTGAGATCTGTATACTAGCAAGAAGCATCCATGAATCAGTCTCTGAGCTTGAGATCTGAATTGAATGTTTTAGGATAAACTCAGCCTTCTGGAACTGCTCCATCGCAACCAGGGCTTTAGCATGAGAATACCATGCCTGATAATCGTCCGGCTGGCTATCCTCAACCTGTTCAAATACACTGATAGCTTCAGAATAACGCTTCAGCGCCAGAAGTGTGAGACCATACCAGTACAAAGCCTCAATATTATTCTTCTCTCTGGAGATGGCCTGATTAAGTTTCCCAATTGCTCCCTCATAGAGCCCTAACTTGTACAGGGAGACACCAAATAGGAAGAAGACCTCATCGTCTCCTCCGAACCGTTCGAGAAACCGTTCTGCAACCCGAATCAGTTTTTGATGTTCATTCTGGTATGCAAGAGCATTGAGATACACTTTCCAGCTGTCAACAGGTATGGGCCCAATCTTACAGGCCTTTTCAAACGAGGTAATAGTTCCAGAGAACTCCCCCAGTTCAAAGCAGGTTACTGCATGATTTACCCAGGTGTCAGGACTGTCGGTCTTCTGAACAGTGGCATGCTCAAAGGATTTGAGTGCATCGTCATGGCTGCCAAGAGAGCGGAGTGCTAATCCGCGTTGATTCCAGGCAGCAGAGTTATCAGGATCCAGGTCCAGGGCTTTCTCATATGAGGTGACTGCTTCACGGCAGTCACCGCGATCATACTGTGCATCACCAAGGAGGACCCAGACATTCGGCTTTTTTGAGTTTCTCTTTGTGGCCTGGGTAAAGGCACCGATCGCACGTGAGTAGTCATACAGGCGGGATGCAACCATTCCAAGCCCAATCCATGAGTTCACATTACCGGGATTGAGTTTGAGTGCATGCTGAAATGATTTTATTGCATCGTTGTAATGCCGCATCTTGTAGTGAGCAGCCCCATGATTATGCCAATATGACGGATTTGTCTGGTCAAGCATGATGGCATGATCAAATGCCTGGATCGCTGCTTCATATTTTTTTAGATGCAAAAGAGCCAGGCCATGTGAGTTATAGTACCCGGGTGTCTCCTGCCCCTCATGAATAATCTGGTTAAGGATATTTGTTACACCATCGGTATCCCCTGACAATTCAGCTTTGAGTAGGGCGTGAGTGTACCGCACCTCAAAATTCCAGGGCTGCAGTTTGAGCACCTGCTGATACGCAGTGGTTGCCATCTCCAGATCTCCCATATCGGCATGAAGATCACCTAGCAGATTCCAGGCATCAGCAAACTCAGGATCCTGCTTGACTGCCTCAAAAAGCGCTTCTACTGCCTGCTCACTCTCACCAATGTGGCTCAGGGCACTGGCAAGCCCGAAGTAGGGCATTGAATCATCAGGAGAGATCTCGCACCCAATCTGGTACGCATCTATTGCCGCCTGATGATCACCAAGTTGTTCATAACTGTACCCTTTGAGTACCCAGATCTCAACCTGACTGAGCCCGCAGTCTGTCGCTTCCTCAAGATCGACAAGTGCTTCTTTATACTGTTCCTTTGCAACAAGACATGAACCCCGGTACATCCATGCCTGACACATTGAAGGCTGATTTTCAATCAGCCGGGAAAAAACTGCAATCGCCTCCTTGTACATCCCAACTTCATGAAACGCAATACCAAGCTGGAGATGGGCATTATTATCTCCTGGAGAATATTTGAGAGCGTTGCGATACATCTTGATGGCATCACGATGTCGCTCCTGTTTTGAAAGAACAATACCTATCTGATACCAGAGTTCTGCATTTTCAGGATCACTGCGGAGTCCTTCTTTGAATGCATAAAATGCCTTGTCAAGTTGCTCCTTCTTGAGAAAAGATGCCCCCATAACGAGCCATTTTTGAGTCTGGTTCTGTGGATCCGAATAGTTTGTCATGAGGGAACCCCGGGATACGTGATCGCAACAACTCTTCAAGTTGTATAGCCTTGTGGATTACTACTGTTGTTAATAAATCAGCAGATAAGAAAAGCATTACGGGTGGAAGAGATGGAAACCTTTAAGGCTGGAGCATAACCGTAAGGTATTACATCTATCAGGTGAGGATAGTAGCTAACAAATATAGGGGGTATGAAATGAACGAATCGAGCGATGATACAGGACAGAGAGGTGAGATGGAGAGGATGAGACAAGAGATAGAGGAACTTAAATCTCATCAGAAAGAGTCAGAATTTATCTTCACTCAAAATCCAAATCCCATTCTCATCTGGAACAAGGAACTAAAAATCATCGGCGTTAATGATGCATTTATCAAAGCTACAGGATGGAGCAGAGAGAAAACCCTGTCTTCAACACTTCACGATTTTATCTTTCTGGATATGAAAGGGGAAGGACTTGCAGAGACCGTAAAAGACAGGAAGGCGAAAATAGGAGAGGCGACCTTCCAGTTTCCTTCAGGAATTGTCACCTGGATACGGCATACTATACCAATTCTGGATAATTCAGGTAACATCGATAAGATACTCGCAGTGTATAACGATATAACCGAGATCAGAAATATACAGCAGCAGGCAGATTCCATTGTTGATCAGAACCCGCTTCCTATCCTCCAGTTCAACTCAGCATTTGAGATAGAGCATGCAAATGTTGCTTTTACCGAGCTCTCCGGCTTTACAAAAGAGCAGTTACTCAGGATGAAGATATCAGATATAAATGTCATCAGTTTATCCGGACTTGGATCGAAAGCTGCAATTCAGGAGAAGAAGAGAGGAAAGGCAGAGCTGGTCGTTGACTTTCCAAGCGGTAGGAAAGAACTTGTTGGAAACACAATTCCACTCATCGACCAGAGAGGGAATGTTACATCGGCCTTTGGTGTTTACATTGACGTAACCGAAGAACGCAAACATACACGCGAGAACCTGATCCTGCAGCGTCGTTCAGACACTATTATAGATGACAATCCATTCCCCTTCATCCTGTGGAGTCAGGATCTGAAAGTGGTGGAGATGAACCCGGCTGCTTTCAAACTTATGGGTTTTGATAAACGCGATATTGGGACTATTACAATCAAAGATTTCCAATATGTGAAACAGTCAGGGGACAGTGTTTCAGATACCTTCAGAACAAAAGAACCAAGCCAAGGAGAGGCTACAATCAAATTCCCCTCCGGCGAGAAGAGTGTTGAGAGGCATAATATTCCGCTCATCGATGAGGAGGGAACGGTATACAACGTGCTGACCGTGTACAATGATGTTACCAATCAGAAGCATGCAATTGATGAGATTATCCAGGTTGCCCTTGCAGCAGAAAAGGGAGATCTAACCTCAAGAACTCATCAGGATCAGTATACTGGTGACTATTTCGAGATAGCAAGGGGCATAAACCAGGTACTTGATACCGTTGTAACACCGTTCCAGGTTTTTGGCAAGAAGGTCGGGGAGATTTCTGCAGCCACAGAGGAACTCACAGCAAGTGCAAAGGAAGTTACCAACGGGACAAATCTCCTGGCCGAGAGTTCGAACATCGTCGGCCACAACGCAGAACAGGGAGAAGATGGGGTCAAACAGATCCTGAATGCCATGGAGGATCTGAACCGGACGGTATCAGATATTGCTGTTCGGAGTGAATCGGTTGCCAGACTTGCAACCGATGCTGACGAGAAGAGCCAGCTTGGAGTAGAACTCGCAAAAAAGGCTGAAGAGGTGATGGTCGGGATATCTAAAAACTCAGGTCAGGTTGAGCTTATCTTTCAGGATATTAAGGCACAGATGGATCAGATCGGCAAAATCGTGAACGTTATCACAGATATTGCTAACCAGACAAATCTCCTGGCCCTCAATGCAGCTATCGAAGCGGCACGTGCCGGTGAAGCTGGTCGCGGATTTGCTGTGGTTGCAGCAGAGGTCAAATCACTGGCACAGGACTCACGGAAATCTGCTGAGAACATTGCGGATATGATAAGATCCCTGCAGGATAAGTCTGTAAAGGCTGCAGAGGCAGTGTCAGAGGCAGGAGCCATCGTCAAGGAAGGAGATGTAGCTCTTGCAGAGACCTTAAATGCTTTCAAAGTCATCGCTGAATCGGTTGCTGACATTTCAACAAATGTAACCGGGGTTGCAGCAACATCTGAAGAGCAGGCTGCGTCGGTTGAGGAGATTACTGCTAGCATTAATGAACTTGCCTCCCTGCTTCAGGAGACTACCAGGCAGGCAGTAGACTCTGCAGCAGCAACAGAGGAGGCATCGTCGTCCATCGCACAGATCGAAAAAGTAATATCTGAAGTGTCATCCAATATCGAACAGGTAGCCAGAGAACTAGCACGGTTTCAGGTCTAATGAGTGAGGAGAAATGGCAATTGCAGCAAGTCAGCAAAACGGTTCAGGCAGTTTAGGGACAGCTGCCGGTAACGATGAAGTACAGGTTGTTGAATTTCTTATTGGTGAAGATAAGTTCGCAGTAAACCTCTTTGATGTCAGGGAAATCGTAGAAGCGAGCAAAATAACTCCCCTTCCTCACGCATCATCGTATATCAGGGGGATCATAGATCTGCGTGGTGAGATCACAACCATCGTTGATCTCCGCCACCTGCTCAGAATTAAAAAAGGTGGGGACAGTAATAGCGAAGACCTCAGGTTTATAGTACTCGATGAATCGGTAACAGACGGCAAGACAGGGGTTGTCGTTGATGAGGTCACTTCAGTGCTCACAGTCTCTGTTGCTGATATCGATCAGAACTCACACGGGGCAGGTGACGAGTCATATATCCTTGGTGTCATCAAGAAAGAAGTTGGAGAGAGGGGGGAGAGTAAGAAGGAACTGGTGATCTGGATCGACATCTGTGGCTTGATCAAACAGGCAGGCGGAATAAGCCCCTGATTTTCCCCTTTTTTTTGAGAACGATTTTAGTTTCTTTTTCGGGATGGATCCGATGGATTATAAAGCGATGTCATCCCAGTGACTTGTATGAGAGGGACTAAGATCCTCCTGCGCCTGCTGATCGTCTTTCTTCTGCTGATTTCGGCAGGAGCAGAGCAGAATAATGCAGTTAATGATTCAAGGCATCAGGATATGAAAAACCTTATCGGGAAAATTTCTGATGAGATAACCATCGGCCTTGAAGATGTTGAGCGTGCAAATGAGAAGAGCGTTAAGGCACTCTCAAACGGCACACTTGAAGGCGAGTACGTTTCAACAGTTCTGAACGATAAAGTGGCTGTAATACCTTTTGCCCACTCCTCACTCGTGATTTTACCTTCTGGACTGGTCACGGCTGCAGCACCGGCTGAGTACCAGACTCTTGTTGGTATGTCTCTAAATGATACTGCAGTTATAACTGCAAATGAAAAGAAGAAGCCGGTACTTAGTGACATATTCCTTCTCACAGAGGGATTTTACGGAGTATCACTCAGTTATCCAATCTTCTCATCAGAGAAGAATTACCTGGGGTATACTGATCTTACATTCAGACCAGAAGAATTCCTCAGGCAGTACATCGTTCCTGTGATAGACCAGAGCAGGTATGATATTATGATCCTTCAGCCAGACGGACTCATTGTATACGAAACCAACGAGGAAGAGATCGGACGTGATGCAATATCTGATCCTCTGTACGCTGAACCAACTCTTCACCAGGCTGCAATAAATATCACATCGCAGAAATCAGGCACAGCATCATATCAGTTCTGGAACCAGAACTGGAATAAAAAAGTCCCACGGGAAGCGATCTGGAATACCCTTGAATTTGATGGGCAACAGTGGAGGATCGTTGTAATCAGCGATATTGGTGATTCTGATTCTGTCAAAGATCTTGAGAACGATATCAACCCAGAGAAAACCCAGGACCTGAATAGTTCAATCATCTCCCTTACTGAATATATGGAAAATGCAACAGAATTTGCCAAAAATCATGGAGAGGTGGGAGCTCTTTCTGTCTTCAATAACCTGTCAGGTCCATTTGTATCAGGAGATCGATACATCTTTGCATACGACATGAACGGTACAGCCCTTGCTCTTCCTTTTCAACAAGGTTTTATCGGGAAGAACCGGATGAACCTCACCGATGTAAATGGATTTTCTATCCTACCCGCTATGATTGATCGAGCCAGCGATGGTGGCGGTTATCTCTACTTTGTTTACCCAAATCCTGCGGAAAATTACACCCCGATGCTGAAACTGTTCCAGGTAAAACCTATTGATAAGAACTGGTTTATCAGCTCAGGGATCTATATTCCCCATATTCAGGCTTCAATATCACCACAAAACCTCAGCGAACTCAACACAAGGGTAAAAAAAGCTGTAATGCATGCAGATGAAGTAGGAAAAGAGAAAGCAATTGCTGATTTTAACGACATAAACGGCACATACGCTGACGGAGGAGATTATATCTTTGCATATGGTTATGATGGGACAACTCTTGCTCTTCCGCACCAGCCAGAATTGATTGGAACAAACCGCTCAGATTATACCGATCAGTTTGGATGTCAGATCATCAGAATGGAAATAGATGCCGCAAAGAGGGGAGGAGGATATGTGTACGTGGTGTATGGAAACCCTGACACTAAAAAGAACGAGTTAAAACTCTGCTATGTCACTCCTGCCGGAGATGACTGGTTAGTTGGTTCTGGGATTTACACAGGACAGAACCTGGACGGGTAATTACCTGGCACGGGATTTATACAATCCAGGGCCTAGGTTCCCAAACTTTTTTATCTCCGGTCTACAAGCCGCTTTGGACGTCCGGAAAGTGCAGATAACTCAAGCCCACCCGGAGGGGTGACGTTGAATGATACTGATAGCAGGCCTTCCTTATACGGATTGGTCAGCCCGGGTTTTCCAGCGAAAAATGATTTGATAAAATTATCAGATATCAGATCATGTTCAGGTTTTTCGTGATGTTTACTCTCCACATTCACCTTAAGCAGGGTCGTATCATGCTCTTCATCAAAATAAATAAACGCTTCATACTCTCCGGTGAGATACTCCATATTCTCTCTTTGAAAGACTCCACGTTCAATATCAACCCGGTTCAGCGGTGCTCCCTGGATCCAGAAGGTTTCAGCTTCACGCTGCGGGCTGTATATCCTCATATGAGTTCTACCACAGGCACACGTATCCCGGGATGTTACAACCGAGGTATCTTCAGTGTCATAGTTCAACAGGATCGTTCCGCAGGACTCACCTTCAGGAATAAGGGTTGTCAGAACAATTCGTCCACATTCACCGTCTTTGACGAAATTCTTCATCCTGTCATCGTATATATCCATGTGAACCAGGTCTTCAGGAACATGCAGACCCTGCCGGGCAGAGCATTCACCGCACATCGTGCCTTCAGTGCTGCCGTAGGTGTTGTATACATCGCACCCCCACAGATCCCGGAGATATGCCTTTGACTCCTCAGCATATGCCTCGCCGCCGATGATCAGCCTCTGAATACCTGATTCTTCAGGTCTGATGCCTTCGGCCTTCATCTTGTCTGCAAGCCGTAAAAATTTGAAAATACTACCGACAATTCCCGTCGGATGATAATTTGTGATAACCCTGAGCGGGAATGTGCATTTTCCAGTCGGAATGATGGTAAAACCAATGTCACGTGCTGCAAGTGTCATGGTATTGGCACCCACGTTCATCCCATATGATGCACAGATAATGATCCTGTCTCCGTGACCGATTCCCTGGGATACAAATGCCCGGGCATATTTTTCCGCAAACCGTTGCCAGTCATGCCAAGTAAGAAAGTAACTTTTCGGCACTCCACTAGTACCGCTTGTTTCATGAACTGTAAAGACACTATCCCAGGATACACTTTTAAATCCAAATTCGGTCTGATTAGGGGGTTGATGGGTCCTTATGTCTGCTCCAGAAATAATAGGAAGTGAGAGGAGATCCTCATGGCACCTGATGGAATCCGGATCGATATGATGAGTTTTGAACCATTTCCGATAGAATGGAGAGTGGTCGTTAGCATACATAACTGTATGATGTAGCCTCTCTTCGATCAGTTCATCAAGACTCACCCGATCCATCGTCTCCACAGACTCGCGGTAATAGCCATTTTTTCCCATAAAATCAGTTCACTCCTCTCTCGTTTCCATATCCCGTTGCTGTGTGTATGGTATTTCCCGTATTTATCATGAGCACTCAGGCTCTTGTTCATAACCTGGAAAGGCGAGATCCTGTAGAACATACCATATGAAGATTGGATATCCCTGTATCAACAGGGGAATCGGTTGTACTTCAGGAAGAACATTCAGGCTTAAATCATACTCTGAAGAGCGAATGATCTCATCAGTATCAGATAACCTCATGTGTCTTGAAAGAATCCTTGCATGGAATCTGGAGCATAGGATCCGGTTTTTTAGAATCACATCAGATATTATCCCATTTGCATCACATCCAATCTGCATATGTCCCTGGAGAGAACATTTTCGGGATAGGCTCGAAGAGATTGGAGAGTTTAGCAGCAGGGCCGAAATTAGGATATCAATGCATCCGGACCAGTTTATTGTTCTAAATTCTCCTGATGAAAAGGTGGTTTCCCGTAGCATTGACGAACTGATGTACCATACTGCTCTGCTTGATAGCATGAATCTGGATGGCACTGCCAAGATCCAACTCCATGTCGGCGGTGTATATGGAGATGCAAAGGCAGCAATCTCAAGATTCATCGGTGTATATGAGAGGCTTGATCCAGCATTGCAAAGCCGCCTTGTTATTGAGAACGATGATCAACGGTTTACTGCTTCAGACTGCCTGGAGATACATGAAGAGACCACCATTCCGATCCTCTTTGATGTCTTTCATCACACCTGCCATAACACCGGTGAAAGAGCAGATGAGATGTTGAAATTAACAGGTAAAACCTGGAAGAAGAACGATGGAATACCAATGGTGGATTACAGTTCACAACACCAGGAAAAACGGTTGGGGAGTCATGCAGAACATATCGATTCAGATGATTTCAGAAGATTCCTTGCGATTTCAATCCCACATGATATCGATATCATGCTTGAGATTAAGGACAAAGAAAAGAGTGCTCTTGAAGCGATAACGATAGCGGAGTCAGATCCGCGGTTTATCGGATCCTCATAGTAAACCGTCAGTTTTTATCTAGACAAGAAAAATAGAGGTCCCTGTATCAATGCGCTTTTGTCAGGAAGTACGAGCCAATGCAAAGTGCAAGAATTGCCAGGGAAAGCATGAACGCATCTGATACCGCAACCATCTTCATTGAGATAACGTTCTTGAAGAATGCGACAATGAGGATGATGATGATTACTTTGATGATCTTACTCTTGAGTTCATCAAGCGAGGAGATCTGCAGGAGTGGATGATCCACATCATCAGTTGTGTCATGAGCGATATCAATCTTTGAAATGATTAATTCATACAGGCCAAAACTAAAAATCAGGAAGAAGACCGCTATCAGATAGAGATCAAGTGCCCCAATAAAATCCTTTAAAATATTCTCATTACTTATCTGCTCATGATTTGTGAGAATGCCCGGAGTCGTGATGATAATCTCTTTTACCGGAGAGAGAATCTCCATTGTTCCCATAACAAAAAGTGCAATGGAAGCAAAAGCACAGAAAAAAACAGCAAGAAGAGCAATATACCTGAATTTCCATAGCCAGTACTCGATAGGGTTTAGAACCCTGGCTTCAAAACCCTCCTCGATATGCTGATTTATCTTTTTAATCATGATTGTCCTGAAAATTCTTGGAGAGATGGGAGTTAAGGTTTGTGATATCGGTCTCATTTTTTTGCAGTAAACAATGCCAACCGGCACATGGTCAGACAAAGTAAAATTTGATCTGCCCCAAAGCCCGGCGGTAAGATGTAGAGTTGTAAAAAATGGAAT
>NZ_DATMYY010000211.1:0-3513 GCF_035560735.1 Methanospirillum sp. | reverse complement strand
GATATAAACATGTTATACAGAATCAATCCAAAAACCGGGGATAAATTATCCATTCTTGGATTTGGTTGTATGCGTCTTGCATTAAATGATGATGGTTCTATTAATGAAGAACGAGCCAGACAGGAACTCCGGTATGCAGTTGATCATGGTGTAAATTACATCGATACGGCCTGGCCTTACCACAAAGGAGAAAGTGAGTTGTTTGTGGGCAGGGCCCTTTCAGATGGATATCGTCAAAGAGTCAAGCTGGCAACAAAGTTACCTTCACGGCTGATTGAACGTCATGAAGAGTTGGATAATTACCACAATACCCAGCTTAAGAGGCTTCAGACCGATAAAATTGATTATTACCTTCTTCATTCACTCACCGGAGAATTATGGATGAAGATGGAAAGCCTTGATATTAAAGAATTTCTAGATACAGCCAAGGCAGATGGGAGAATCGGCTGTACTGGGTTTTCATTTCATGGCAATGGAAAGGATTTTCAGAAAATTATTGATGCATACAACTGGGATTTTTGCCAGATACAATATAACTTCCTGGATAAAGAAAAACAGGCCGGAACAACTGGTCTAAAATATGCAGCTTCAAAAGGCATTGGGATTATCGTTATGGAACCACTCAGGGGAGGGAGCCTGACTAATTCTATTCCTCAAGAAGTACAGGAGATCTGGGATAAAGCTGAGGTAAAGAGAACTCCTGCTGAATGGGCATTACGATGGGTCTGGAACCATCCTGAAGTGACAGTTGTTCTCTCAGGGATGAATGAAGAGACACATATTGAGGAAAATATTGCGATTGCAGATCAAGCATATCCGCATTCACTTACCAAACCTGAATTGGATCTGATCAACAATGTTGAGAGAAAATATTTTGAACTATTCAAAGTTAGTTGCACTGGCTGTAAATATTGTGTACCCTGCCCGGCAGGAGTAAATATTCCTCTATGCTTTGATATCTATAACAGTTTGTATCTTAATGGAAACATAGAGCAGGTAAAATCCCGGTATACGACCAGATTAAGTGGAGCCCGCAATGCAGGGAAACCGGAATATGCTTCACAATGCATCCAGTGCAACATGTGTCTTGAGAAATGTAGCCAGCAGATAGATATCCCAACCGTCCTGAAAACAGTTGATATTGAATTGGGTAAGCCCGATCCGGATACCTCCATTTCATGAATCAGTAACAATCAGACTGAGATATTATCGTGGATTCAGGCTGTGTATATCTGACCGGAGAGAGATTCAGGAGCATGAAAAAATTGTTTTGAAAAATAAGAAAATAGATTTGTGCTATGTAGTATTATCAGAGTTCGTTTTTTATTGATTCACGAATTTTCTGAATATCAAGCCAGAGAACAAGTTTCTGCCCGGAGGTTTGATTTTTTCTGATCACTCCAAGGATAAATCTGGTTGTATGTGATGCATTTTCAGATTCACGTTCAATCTCTACAGCATGATGAGTGCTTACTGAATATACATCATCAACAAGGATTCCGATAGGCTTTTCTGAGTGGTCGCCGTCAAGAATAATGATCCTGGATTTCTTCTTTCCCTCTCCGGTATCACTAATATTTAACAATGTTTTCAGATCGACAATCGTGGTGATCGTGCCA
The DNA here is from genome assembly GCF_035560735.1 of Methanospirillum sp. Lineage (GTDB taxonomy): Archaea > Halobacteriota > Methanomicrobia > Methanomicrobiales > Methanospirillaceae > Methanospirillum. The sequence continues at coordinate 1,894 of NZ_DATMYY010000211.1, read as the reverse complement.
CGGAGATCCATGACTCCCCTGATATATACCGGGGTATTTGGAAGGGGAGTTATATCTGTTGGTGTAAGGACTTCTTTTGTACTGAACAGATTAATTGCAAAACATTCAGTCCCTAAAGTAAATTCTACAAACTGAAGATCCTCTGTGGTAGTCTTTTTTGATGTCCCCTTTTTTGTAATGGGTGTAATTGCCTGATGAGCATGAGGATTAAAATTTTGATCTATATCCGTTATTTCCATAATTCCTCCTGATAGGTTGAGGAGATCTATCCTCTCACCCATTCAGTCGTGCGACCGATTCATCAATTCTGGTTGCAATGACTGAAAGTTCGCTAATGATCTCTGATACCTGGTTGAGGGCTGAAGCAGTCTCTTCAGTTGCTGCTGCCGTACTTACTGCTTCCTCTGCTGTCTCTGTTGCCATCTCTTTTACTTCAGAGACACTGGATGTTATCTCCTCTACTGCTGCAGATTCTTCTTCTGAAAGGCTGGCCACTTCAGTCATGTGCATTGAGATCTCTTCCACCTGCTCTGCAATATGATGGAACAACTGGATAGTCTCTGTTATTGCAGTAGATCCCCTAGATACCTCGGTATTCGCAATATCCATTGCATTCGCTGCCCTCTGTGATTGTTGTTGTAAAGACGTTATGATCTTTGAGATGTTTTCTGCTGATCCCTGGGATTCCTGAGCGAGGGTCTTAACCTCGTCGGCTACGACAGCAAATCCCATACCTGCATCACCGGCACGTGCTGCTTCGATGGCAGCATTGAGGGCTAATAGATTAGTCTGATCTGCAATATCGCTGATAATTACAACGATCTTATTGATCTCATTCATCTGGTCTCTGATTTCGTTGATGATTACACCAACATCACTAACTGCTCCGTTAATTGCAACCATGCCGTTTTCTGCAACTGCTGCCTGCTTAACTCCTTTAGTTGAAGTACCGTTAGCTTCCTGGGTCAGTCTGCTTACAGAATCAACTTTTGTTGCAACAGTAGCCACAGACCGGTTCAGTTCCTCCATGGCTCCAAGAACCTGGTTCACAGCAGTGACACTCTTATCTGCATTTGCACTAACAACACCAGAACTCTGTGCAACTGATGCAGAACCAGAAGTTATTTCTTCAACACTTGCGGCAGCTTCTTCTGAAGAGGCTGAAAGAGCACTAACCTGTTCAGATATACTTTTTATTGCAGCAGAGAGTTCAGATCCAACGGTATTGAGCCCTTTTTTGAGTGCAATCAAGTCACCTTTGACAACAATCTCCTCATTAAACCGTGCTGAAAATCTGGCATGTGAATATTGATCAGCTACTCTGAGTGCCTCATTAAGCGGGGTTGTGATTGCATCAAGCATATTGTTGATCCCGATGATGATATTCTGGTAAGCTCCGGTAAACCGGGTTGTATCTCCCCGTTTTTGGAGTTGTCCTTCCTCAGCTTCTGATATGAGTGTACCAACTTCTCCCACAATGTTGTTGATTGCTGAAATCAGTTGGTTGAATGCCGGTGCAATCTCGTCTTTGTCATCCTGGGCCGTAATTGAGAGTGAAATATCCCCTTCTGCTATCTGTTTCATTCCGCCAATTATGACAAACTGGAGTTCATCAGAAAAACTGTCCATTGCCGCTGTAAGTTCTCCGATTTCATCCTTTCGGGTCATCTTCAGCCTGTTTCCGAGATGGCCGGTGCTCATCTCTTTCATCATGTATACCCCACGTGCCAGCGGTCCGGTTATACTCTTACTAATGATCGTTCCGAGAGAGAGTGCAGCAATGGCACCGATGATTATCGAAACGGTGATGAGGATAATGATTGATGAAACGGTATCTGCCCCCTCTGCAGAAAGGTCCTTGGCATCATTGATATTTAATGTAATCAATTTATCC
>NZ_DATMYY010000210.1:0-4562 GCF_035560735.1 Methanospirillum sp. | reverse complement strand
TAGTTGTAGGCATGCCCGGATATCCGGTTGCTTTTTACACAATCCTACGTGAATTTATTCAACCAATTCTTGAATGGTATGGATTTTGTTTTCCAATACCGGATCAAATATCTGCTTATCTGACACGTTCTATCAAATCTTCTCCAGGACTTGACGAATATATACTGGCAACTGCAGGAAAGGTTCGAAACAAATGGGTTGCCACCCCTCTCTCTCGTCAGTCCGGAGTTCAGATGAACCTGGTAAGGTCAAATGCATATCTGAAGATTCCCGCTGATCAGGAAGAATTAAAGAAAGGTTCTCGGGTAAACACCACATTACAGGTTCAAAAGGGGATTGCAGAACAAGTTATTCTCATTACCGGATCGCATGACCTTGCCATTGATTATATTGCTGATATCGCGAGAGAAAAAAGGATTATCATTGCATCTTCTCATGTAGGAAGTATGGATGGGTTGCTGACTCTCAAAGACGGAAATTGTCATCTTGCCCCGATGCACCTGCTTGCAGATGATAATGAGTATAATATTCCTTTTTTAAAGCAGTATTTTCCGAATAAAGATCTGGTTCTAATATGCGTAGCAGAACGAATACAAGGCATTGTATCACGTGAGGTACTCGATTTTGAGGCGATAACAACTCATAGATTTATCAACCGTCAAAAGGGATCAGGAACACGAATACTGCTTGATCGTCTTCTTGCAGAGAAAAAGATCCATCCAGAAGATATTACCGGGTATGATCAGGAGGTGTCTTCGCACTATGAGGTCTGTCTTGCAGTCCAGAGCGGAGATGCAGATATCGGTCTGACTACATATGGAGCTGCCCTTACTTTTGGGCTCCCGTTCATACCAATAGGAGTTGAGCGGTATGAACTGGTTACCACAAAGGACCTCTTTGAAGAAGATTCACGAATCAGAGCAATTGTTGATATTCTCAATTCAAACGAATTCAAACAGGTTCTGACACATCTCGGAGGGTATGAGATGGATCTCACGGGTATGATTAGGGAATGCAGGCGAAAGAAGGGTTCACGTAATTCAATGAGTAATAAAGGGTGCTATAACACTGACAATCCTAAAAAATAGAAACGATACCTATGAGAGATGCTTGAGCATCTCCAGGTAGATAGTTATTCTTCGAAGATATTCGTGTATATCGAATCGGTTCCGGTTGCTTCAAGCCGTGCACGTTCTGCCCTCTCCTCTGCAAGTGCATGGATTGGTGGGGTCATATCCTTTCCAGGAACATGTCCGAACATCTTCTCGATCTCAACCTGCTGGGCATGCATGAAGAGTGCGTTTCTGATATCCATTGCACAGAGTTCTTCACACTGACCACAGTTGATACAGGAGTCAGAGATGTGTGCGAACCTGATCAGATGGAACATGAGGCCTGGTGGAAGCTGTCCCGGGGTGACGAACCAGGGTTTCTTGGTTGAACACTCGACACAGTAACAAATCGGGCAGTTGTCAACACAGGCAAAACACTTGATGCATCGGGAGCTCTCGTCCATGATGGTCTTGAGACGTTCTTTCCCGGTTCCAAGTCCGGCAAAGTCCTTCTTGCGCCAGTCATCGCCGAGCTTGAGCATTGCCTTCTCAACCTTGCCCCTGATCTCTATACCCTTCGGATCCGGGGTTGCAGTCTCGATTGCACCTTTGGATGCTGCTGCAGATACGAGGTTTGCACCCTTCTCTGAACAGACTTCGATAAAGGTTGCCTTTCCAGCCTTGTCTCCGATGACTCCCCAGTTACCGCAGGCGAGATCTGCACCACGGGGAACTTTCATCTTACAACGGCGGCAGTTGGACCGGCGACCGTATCCTTCCTCTTCAAGTTCATCGATCTTGATGCCTTTGTGCCCACCTTCGTACTCGATGATGAACTGACCCTTGTCGATCTCTTCCTTGTGAACGATGTTCGGGTCAACCTCGAACTTCTCGGTGATCATCTTCCTGGCTGCAACCGGGCTGACAGATCCTCCACAGTTGACACCGATCATGATGACATTGTCAAGGTTGATCTGATTCCGCTTTGCCAGTTCATAGAATGCCATGACATCACAGCCCTTGCAGGTGACTGCGATCTTCATGTTTTTGGCGCCATCAAGGTACTTCTTGAGGATCTTGGGCATCAGCAAGGTTCCACAGTGCAGTGAACCTGCAGTAGATGCTATCTCTGTCGGATCGGTGATGAACGCAGGAACTGCATCATAGATGTCCTGTCCTTTTTTCACTGCAAGGACCGCATCAACGGTCTTGGATTCGAGTGCATGTTTAAGAAGTGCTGTGACTGCGCCACCACACTCTCCTTTCTTCAGGATCTCTGCATCTTTTGCCCATGCATAAACCATATCGCCATTTGCTACCATCTTCAGGCCCCCTGGATCTTCTCAACCTTCACAGCACAGGCTTTTGACTCCGGAATCTTGGCGATTGGGTCAAGAGCGTTGATGGTCAGCATGTTTGCTGCACACTCGACAAAGTGGAACGGTATGAACATGACACCTTTCTTGATGGTATCAGTGACACGGGCGGTGATCTGGATCTCTCCACGGCGGCTGATCGCCTTGATCATCTCACCGTTCTTAATACCGAGAGCCTTTGCATCCTCGGGGTTGATCTCAACCCATCCGGTTGGTTCTTCGCGTTCGAGGTTTTCAGATCTCCGGGTCATGGTCCCAGTGTGCCAATGCCAGATACAGCGTCCGGTGGTAAGGAGGAACGGATATTCAGCGTCAGGGCGTTCGGTCTGGTACTTAAACGAAATGGCAGTCATAAGACCCTTGCCATCAGGCATACCAAACTTTTCACCGTGGAGAATTGGGGTTCCCGGGTGTTCCTTGGTTGGGCATGGCCAGTGGAGTGCTTCAGGTTTGTTCAGTCGCTCATAGGTCATGCCGGCATAGGAAGGAGTAAGTGATGCCATCTCGGTAAAGATCTCTTCTGCTGATTTCCAGGCAAACTGCTTCTCATATCCCATTGCCTTGGCAATGTCGGCAATAATCTGCCAGTCTAACCGTGCTTCGCCTGGTGGGTCCTGGGCCTTTCTCCACATCTGAACACGGCGTTCAGTTGAAGTCTGGGTCCCGTCTTTTTCTGCGAAACAGGTTGCCGGGAGAACAACATCTGCAAGTACACTGGTCTCATTCATAAAGATATCCTGGCAGACCAGGAACTCAAGAGATTTAAGTGCATGTTCGACGTGAGTGAGGTCAGGGTCAGAGATCATCGGGTTTTCACCCATGATATACATGCATTTCAATTCACCGGGCTTGTCGGTGAGGACATCCATCATGACGGTAACTTCGTACCCGTTCTTACCCTCTGCAATACCGTCAGGGAATCCCCATGCATCTTCGAACTTTTTGTGTGCTGCAGGATCGATGACTTTCTGGTATGCGGTGAACACAACCGGAAGGGCTCCCATATCACAGGCTCCCTGCACGTTGTTCTGTCCACGCAGAGCGTTCACACCGGTTCCCGGGCGACCTAGGTTTCCGGTAAGCATCTGGATATTTCCACAAGACTTAACGTTGTCAACTCCGGTGGTGTGCTGGGTGATACCCATCGAGTAGAGAATGGCTGTTGCGCCTGACTTTGCGTACCATTCTGCTGCGGTCTTCAGATCCTCGACCGGAACACCGGTGACGGTAGAGACGTTCTCAAGGCTGTATTCAGGCTTCATTACCTCGCTCTTGAGATCGTCGAACCCATTGCAGCGCTTCTCGATGAATTCCTTGTTTTCCCATCCGTTCTTGATGATCTCCTGCATAAGACCGTTCAGGAGACAGACATCAGTTCCAGAGTAGAATTGCAGGAAGAGATCAGCCTGTTTTCCGGTCGGTGTCTTCCGGGGATCTACATAGATAACCTTGGCACCGTTTGCCTTTGCCGTCATGATCTTACGACCGATGAGCGGGTGATTCTCAAAGGTGTTAGAACCGATGACGAAGACACACTTGGATTGAGCGATATCGAGAATGGAATTGGTCATTGCACCGGAGCCAAAAATATTTGCAAGACCTGCAACCGTGGATGCATGACAAAGTCGGGCACAGTGATCGATGTGCCGTGTCTTGAAGACACCACGGGCGAACTTCATCATCGCGTAGTTATCTTCGTTTGAGACACGGGCTGAAGAAAGAACAGCACACTCATCGGGCTTGAATGTCTTGAAATTTTCAGCGATAAGTTTGAGTGCCTCGTCCCAGGTGGCCTCTACAAACTTTCCGTCCTTCTTAATCAGTGGTGTGGTGAGTCGATCAGGGGAATTGATAAACTCGTGGGAATACAGTCCCTTCGGGCAGACCTTACCCTCGTTCACCGGTGAACGCTGGTACGGTGCAGTCCCGACGACCTTTCCGTCCTTTACCACAAGGTTAAACGAACAGCCGGTACCGCAGTACGGGCATGTTGTCTGAACATACTTAAATTCCATTAACGATTCCTCGGTAATATCAAGTGGCATATTCAGTAAGATAAGTCTTTTGAAATTTTGTTGGAAATTGGTGAATAGAGGTGGATGAATTCACCACCATTATCTAAACCGGGTAATTA
>NZ_DATMYY010000209.1:0-18227 GCF_035560735.1 Methanospirillum sp. | reverse complement strand
CAAAAAAACGGTATGATGTAGCCATCAGGCTCCCCTGATGAAAAACGGTTAAGTAATCAGGTATGAGTGGATAATGGGCAGAGCAGGCTGTTCTAATTTTAGGATTATATCCTGGGAAAAAAACTAACCGTTAAATTGCTCTCGCAGGCTACCGTGCGACGTAGATCGCGGATGACAAATTGGCCTGTAAGGCAATTCATCTGCCCATCACCTCTGATATTTATGACCGAACAGATACAAGTAGCCGCTGGTCTTGACCTTCACAAGTCCTTCATCGTGGCAACTATTCTGACATTAACCGGTGATAAGTTGGTCAACCGGTTTGATAGAACACAATCAGGTCTCATTGCACTCAAAAACTGGATAATCTCCTATAATGTGGAGGCTGTTGGTTGCGAATCAACAAGTGACTACTGGGTTAGAATCTTCGATCTTCTTAACCCAATTTGTAAGGTAATTGTGGGGAATGCCCGAGATATGAAAGCACTCTCTCACAAAAAGACAGACAAGATCGATTCAGAATTCATTGCACTTATTACTCTGAAGGATATGATTCATCCATCCCGAATTTTTCCTAAAGAGCATCGAGAATTCCGTTCAACTATTAGGTTGAGGCACAAACTCGTTCAAAAACGCTCTTCAATTAAGAATGAGATCCATCATATTCTCGATTCAGAGCTGTTCCGCTTGTCTTCAGTTTTAACAGACATATTTGGGAAGTCAGGTGCCCTGATCATGAAGGGGATTCTTAACGATATGCAAGTAGATGAAATTCTATCTCTACTACCTTCTTCTGTTCTCAAAAAGGAAGAGGTGTTGCGAGAGGTTTTAACGACAACATTATCGGAAGGGGCTCTAACACGTCTTGCATCCTGTCTTCGTCTCATCAAAACACTGAATCAGGAAATCACTGAATTGACCTATATCTCAACAAATTACGCTTTAATCAATTTTCCCAGGGAGTATGAGATACTCAAGTCAGTTCCTGGTATTGGAGACATTACTACAGTTACACTTCTTGCCGAGATAGGTGATGTTAAAGACTTCTCATCAGGCGATAAATTAGCAAGTTGGCTTGGAATTGTTCCGAGAGTATACCAATCCGCTGATAAACTGTATACGGGGTCAATTACGAAACGGGGATCCAGAGTGGCAAGATGGATTCTTATTCAGGCAGCTCATGCAGCAGTTAAGGCTCGGGATAATGATTTGAAAACGTTCTATCTCGGAAAAAAGGATGTTATTGGTAATGGGAAAGCTATCGTCAGTGTTGCTAGAAAGATGGTGATCATTATCTGGCACCTTCTGGTTAATGATGAGATATACAAAGATAATCAGTACCGAATTGTTAAGCCTACAAAGAAAGTCTACGTGAAGGTTCCAAGAAAGACTTCGATTGAAGAGGTTTTAAAAATATTGCGAGAAGCAGCTGTTATTCTTCAAGAACCAGATCCAGAAAATGGTTGACCCGGTACTGAGAGACCGGGTTTTTCATGACAAACTGCTGAGGAAGCAGTTTCTTCGGCTGCTGCAACAGAAGAGACATCTGCTGCACTTGATCAGATTGCCAGGTCAGTCTCAATTGTAGCACAGGCAACAGACCAGATAAATTTAGAGATGGGAAGATTCAAGGTGTAACAATCACCTTCCCTGGATCTGATATCTTCTCTATTTCCTTATTTAAGGTGGTTTTCACAAAACTGATCCATGGTATCAGATATTCTGCTATGAATCAGACTTGTGCAATATAGGAGACTAGAAGTTCCTCATCATCATCAAACAATGAAAGCCGGGATTCATTAACCTGGTATAGAGCCACGTGTTTAAGATCCTGAAGATATTCATCCTCCTGAGCCTTCACTGAAGGTGAACAGACATTCTGCGTAACCGTAGAACTGGGAATGAGTATAGCCCCACCGGCTGCAGTGTACTGAGTGGCATACTCATTACATCCCATTTTACCGGTGAGATTCTCCTGCAAGAACATTGCTGAAATCGGGGCATCAGGAAGAGGTGAAATCAACTCACCATTCCCGTTCCTGTACTGTTCAACAATCCAGGTTCCATCCGGGGATGAGATCGGTTCTTTGCCCTCAATAACCGGGGTGAAACTAAAAAGGAGGATGAACCCCAGAATAAAATATATCCGGGACTTTGAGTACTTTAAACGATTAATCATAATATTATTCCAATTTTACAGATTATCCACAAAGTACCTCATCATTTTTCGAAGGTAGTAGGGATCATAGTTCAGATCATGATTTTTATTTGTGAACACGAACATATCAAAGGTTTTGTTGGATTTTTCCAGAGCATCAGCGAGTTGCATGGTCATTGCAGGATGAACATTATCATCCATATCACCAGTTAAGAGGAGAAGCTTGCCAGTCAGATTCGCTGCCTTTTTGGATGTGACCTGCTCCAGGTACCGATCACTTACAGGGAATCCCTCATACTTTTCTCCCCAGAATGACCCATAAAGACGACAATCCTGATCGCCAGAGGCAGCAACTCCCACTTTAAAAAAATCAGGATATGTAAGCATTGCTTGAGCGGTCATGAATCCTCCTGCAGACTTCCCGTACATACCTACTCTGCTGATATCCATCCATGAATACCGGGTTGCCAGATCCTTAAGACCCGCAATATGATCAGCAAGTCCACAATCACTCAGGTTTGCATAACTCATATCATGGAATGCTTTTGAGCGGTACGCAGTTCCTAGCCCGTCCATGGTGACAACTACATATCCAAGTTCTGCAAGCATCTGACTTGTCCAGAAGATCTTTGAGTTCCATCCTGAGTCAGATGGATACTGAGTTGCGGTCACAATCGTATACGGACCGGGATATACAATATCCACAACTGGGTATTTTCTAGTCTTATCAAAGTCAGTGGGCCTGAAGACGAGACCATAGAGATCTGTCACACCATCACGTGCTTTAAATGTTACCCGCTCTGGCGAAACCCATCCTTTGCTTTTCAGATCTGAATCATCCGCAGCACCCAGATGCATCAGAAGAGTCCTGTCTATTGATTTGAGATCGGCAACTGTTGGAAGATCTGTCCGGGAATATGATTCGACAAAACTACTCAAATCAGGTGATAGTGTAATCTCGTGGTCAGCATTACCGGGAGTCAGAAGCGTGAGACCAGATCCATCCAGACTGGCCCGGTAGAGGTACTTATAATACGGGTTTCCGATTTCCTTTCCACTGGCAGTGAAATAAACCGTGGAAGTATTCTCATCGACTGCAAGCAGATCACGAACCACCCAGGGTCCCGAAGTAATCTGGTTTTTCAGGGTACCATTTGCATCATACCGGTAGAGATGACCCCATCCATCACGTTCAGAAAACCAGATGATATCACCTGATTTTTCTAGTATAGCAAAATTTGGTTTTGAAGCATACTGGAGATTTGCTTCCCGGTATGTCTCTCCGGTCTCATTCAGTACCTCATGGACATCACCAGTTATAGGATTCTCCTTGAGAAGGCGGAGAGTCTTCTCACCTCTCTCGAGATACAGGGTATACATCTCATCCCCGATACTGTTCCATCTGGATAATTCGTCCTGGTCTGTATCCATCATGGTAGTTTCAGGTTGAGAAGTCCAGTGCATCGGAACTACCTGTCGTGTACTGATATTAATGGTTACAGGCTCATATTCAGGGACGGATGTATCACCGGGAGTAGCAAATTTGTATGAGTATAGGATCGGTTTAACTGAACCATTCTCCGGGACATTTTGAACCAGATAATACTGGCTGACATTCCGCTGATCGACTTTAAAGGTGCGAATCTTTGTTGAATCCGGTGACCAGACAAGGTACGGAATTGGAGAAGAGTTTAACCTCGCTTCGGTGACCGTGTATCTCACGGTATCAGAGCGTTTGGCGTAAAAATAATCAGGTACACCATCTGTTGTAAGTTGAGATGAGACTCCGGTCATAGTATCGTAGAGGGCAAGATTGCTCTCATTGATATAGGCGATATAATGTTGATCTGGTGATGGAAGCCCTGCACGAACAGCAGCAGGAAGCGTAATGTCAGAGAGGTGATACACTGAGAGATCACATGACCATGATGCTCCAAATGCATCAAACCTGATAGAATTAAGATCTGGTGAAAGTGCAATATTTGTTATCGGAAGATGAGCGGGATCGATCTCTTTTCCACTCACGTTAGAAAGGGATGCAACCAGCCGGTCAGTATCCAATAGTCGTGTCCTGGAATTTTGTGAGGTATTTACAAGGAAAAACATGGTCGTCTGTTTTCCGGCATCCATGTACCAGAAAGAATCATTTCGAACCCATGAGGGGTTTAAATTTGCATGGTAGATATGTGAAACAGCGTTATCTGGATAAAACAACTCTGCCATGTTGATCTCTTCAGGAGTCGGGCGATTTGTATCACGTGCCTGAACAGGCGTAAAGATAAGTATAGCAATAGTGATGAGAGTAAGAAGATGAAACCAGAATGAACGACTGAACATAGAGTAAGGAGGGATTATCAGGAGAAAAATATAGTGATTTAGGATAGCCCAAAGAGCTCAACCTAAAGCGGGAGAGTGATCAGACCTTGAACTTTGACATCTCACGCGATACAGAATCTGCAATGCCACTCACATTGCTGACAATCTTGCTGATCTGTTCAATTGATGCTGATGCTTCTTCTGTTGCAGCAGCAGCGTCCCCTGCGTCTTTTGTCGTGCTCTGGATAAGTCCAGAGACCTCATGAATACTTGCCGTAACTTCTTCAACTGAGGCGGCCTGTTCCTCTGAAGATGAAGCTACATCAGTTGCATTTCTGGTGATCTCATCGATCGATACGACAATCTGGTTAAATGAACCAAGTGTTTGAGCGAGTGAAGCACTTCCCTGCTCAACAGCACTCCCTGCCTTACCCATGGCGTCGTTTGCTTTGCGGGCCTTATCCTGGAGTGTTGAGATCATATCTGCAATATTCTCTGCAGACTGGCGTGAATCCTGGGCAAGAGACTTAACTTCCGCAGCTACAACAGCAAATCCGCGACCTGCTTCTCCGGCCCTTGCAGCCTCGATTGCTGCATTAAGGGCGAGGAGATTAGTCTGATTTGCAATATCAGATATCAATCGGACGATCTTTCCGATCTCTTCCATCTGTCTGTTAATTTCAGTAACAATCTGACCTACCTCTTCAGAAGAACGCCTTATCTCCTGCATTGCGCCTTCTGATTGCTCGGCAAGTGCAACCCCTTTCTTGGAGAAATCGTTTGCAAGCGTCGCCGTGGTTGAAACCTGTTCTGCCCGGCGTGACACCTCCCCTACTGTGAGGTTGAGATCCTCCATCGCTTTGAGAACCTGAACAATCCCATCCTCACCTGAAGCTGCGTTTGAACTGACACTCCCTGCATTCCTGGCAATCTGCTGGGCACCCTCTGATACTTCTTCAATACTTGCAGTTGCCTCCTCCGCATTTGAAGCCAGGTCAAGGAGTTGATTATTTATCATAGCGACTGCACCGGCAATCTGGGAACCAATATTATTGAGTGCATCCCTGAAATCGATCCATTCACCTTGGACATTCAGGTTGGGATCCATCCGGGCTTTGAAGTTATATTCAGAGTACTCTTTCGAAACCCGTAGTGCCTCTTTCACCGGAACGATCACACTGTCCAGAGTGGAGTTGACACCTTCAACAATCTTCCTGAAGTTCCCAAGATGCTTGCCTGTATCTGCACGAACCTCCAGTTTCCCTGCAACAGCAGCAGCTGAAAGAGCCTGGATATCAGATACAAGCATCTCCAGAGTCTTTTTTAGGTTCAACAGATTTTCATCGATAGCAACAAAAGATTCGTGAGCTTCAGCAGTATAGGCATCTGCTTTCGTTATTTCCATATTCAGATTGAGTTCCCCGGCGGAGAGAGATTGCAGATTTGTGGTAACCCGGGTGACTTCAGTTTTTAGGAATGCGATTAAGCTGACCTGTTCACTGAGATCCTGAACTGTCTCAACATACCCGACAGTTTCACCTTTTGCGTCAAGAACCGGAGCAGTTGTCTGTTTACAGGAGGCACCATGCCAGTCAAAATATGTCTCATCGTTACCGGTTGTGCGAAGCTTGTGGATACCACAATCATTTGTACCACAGATGTTTGCATTCGCAGTACGACACGGCATACCATATGCAGACTCGCGATCTTTAATCTCCTTGTTATCAACGAGAAGTTTTTCAAACGCTTTGTTCATGTACTTCCATTTCATATCATTGTCAGTGACATGAACCGGATACGGGACAGCATCGAGAATCGATTGATAATAAGCTATCTGATTCATCTGTTCAGTCAGATCCTGAACAGTCTCAACAAAACCGACGCGGTTTCCTTTGGCATCAAGCACCGGGGCGGTCGTCTGTTTGCAGGATGCTCCAAGCCAGTCAAAATACGTTTCATTCTTACCTGACGTTAGAAGCTGGTTGATACCACATTCATTTGTGCCACAGATGTTTGCATTTGCAGTGCGACATGGCATGCCATATGCAGATTCACGGTTTTTTATGACCTTATTCTCAACCAGAAGAGTCTCAAACGACTTATTCAGGTACGTCCATTTCATGTCATTATCAGTAACATGAATCGGGTAGGGAACCGCATCAAGGATTGATTGATAATATGCGATCTGATTCATCTGCTCTGTGAGGTCATGAACCACCTCGACATAACCAACAGTCTGGCCTTTTGCATCAAGCACCGGGGCGGTCGTCTGTTTGCAGGATGCTCCAAGCCAGTCAAAATACGTTTCATTTTTACCAGTAGTCTGAAGTTGATGAATGCCACATTCTTCTGAACCGCAGATATTTGCATTCGCGGTGCGGCAAGGCATGCCATATGCGGATTCACGGTTTTTGATGACCTTGTTTTCAATGAGAAGTTTTTCAAATGACTTGTTGAGGTACGTCCACTTCATATCAGTGTCAGTGACATGAATCGGATACGGAACTGCATCCAGGATTGACTGATAATATGCTATCTGGTTCATCTGTTCTGTTAGATCATGAACCACCTCGACATAACCGACAGTCTTCCCCTTGGCATCAAGCACCGGAGCTGTCGTCTGCTTGCAGGATGCTCCAAGCCAGTCAAAATACGTTTCATTTTTACCAGATGTCTGGAGCTGGTGAATACCGCATTCTTCAGAACCGCAGATATTTGCATTCGCAGTACGGCACGGCATGCCATATGCAGATTCACGGTTTTTGATGACCTTATTCTCAATAAGAAGTTTCTCAAACGACTTATTCAGATATGTCCACTTCATGTCAATGTCAGTAACATGAATCGGATACGGAACTGCATCAAGAATCGACTGGTAGTAGGCAATCTGATCCATCTGCTCTGTAAGATCATAGACAACTTCCACATACCCAACCTTGTTTCCGTCTGCATCAAGCACAGGAGCAGTTGTCTGCTTGCAGGATGCCCCAAGCCAGTCAAAATAGGTCTCGTTTTTACCAGTAGTCTGAAGTTGATGAATGCCACATTCTTCAGAACCGCAGATATTTGCATTCGCAGTACGGCACGGCATGCCATACGCAGATTCACGATTTTTGATAACCTTATTCTCGATAAGAAGTTTTTCAAACGACTGATTCATGTACGTCCATTTCATGTCATTGTCTGTGACATGGATCGGATATGGAACCGCATCCAGAATTGAACGATATTCTGCGACCTGATGCTCTAGTGTGCTTGTTCGTTCAACAAGTTCAGCAAATAGAGCATGAAGAGCAGCATCCTGATCAGGATCGAGAGCAGAAAAATGAGGAACTGCTGAAGCAGAGGTTACCTTTCCTGCTTTTACCTGATCATGAAACTGAGAGATTTCAGATACTAATAGCCCATCTTCTATTAGTACTGTTTTTGAGTCACTTTGATATTCCATCCTTTCCACCTGCAAACGTTCCGAATTATTTTGATTTTGATGTACGATGATTTAATGATTTCATCAAAAAAGAGCGATGGATGCCGGTGAATATCAGATTAAAGAGTTGCACTTATATGGTCATGAGTCAACCATATCTTCTAAGGTAAGGGTAAAGGATGGGGTGAGGATGGCTGACATCAGACATGAACTGAGAAAGTTTGTAGCCCCTGAATTTATAATCGGTGAAGATGCCAGATTACTCGCAGGAAGATACGCAAAAAATTACAGCGTATCCCATGTGATGGTGGTAACCGATGATCACATGCTCAAAACCGGATGGATCTCCTCGATCCTTGAAAGTCTTACTGTAGAAGGAATCAGATATACAATATTTTCAGATGTACTTCCTAACCCCAGGGACTATGAAGTCATGAAAGGGGCAGACCTCTATCGCAAATCCGGGTGTGATGCTCTCGTTGCTATCGGGGGAGGAAGTCCGATCGATTGTGCAAAAGGGATAGGCATAGTAGTCAACAACCATTCCCACATTCTGGACTATGAAGGGGTAGACAACATTCCAGTATCATCTCCACCCCTCATCTGTATTCCAACCACTGCAGGATCAGCTGCAGATGTTTCACAGTTTGCCGTAATCAATGACAGCAGGAAAAAAGTAAAAATAACCATAATTAGCAAGAAAATTGTCCCAGACATCTCGTTAATCGATCCGGTTCCGCTCACAACCCTCCCAAAGGAGCTTACTGCCCATACCGGGATGGATGCTATCGTCCACAGTATTGAGGCGTATGTCTCAAATGCCAGTTCACCGGTGACCGATATCCATGCTCTTGAATCTATCAGGATTATGAGCACATATCTCCCGCTTGCATACCAGAATCCTGAAAACCTGCATTACCGGTACCAGACTCTTCTCGGTAGTCTTCTTGCTGGTCTGGCATTTTCCAATGCAAGTCTTGGGATTGTACATGCCATGGCCCATAGCCTTGGAGGGGAGTATGATCTCCCCCATGGAGAATGCAATGCTCTCTTGTTAGAAAGTGCAATTGAGTTTAACTTTTCAGCCTGTCCGGAGCGGTACCTGAGTATCGGAAGAACTCTTGGAGTTGAGTACCAATCTTTAGATACTGAACAATGCAAAAGAGAATTGATCCAGGCTCTAACAAAACTGAGGGAGTCTGTTGGGATTGTTCAGCGGTTCAGACAGATTGGAGTCTCCAGGGATAGTATCCCAGAGCTTGCCAGAAATGCAATCCATGATCCCTGTCTTGCAACAAACCCAAGAGAACCAGATATCAGGGATATTGAACAGATTTATGCCAGAGCACTTTGAAAAAGTTCCAGATTGGAAGAACCAACGACAGAAGATCATCGGGCTCGGCGAGTCATCAGTCAGGAAGAACTACTTTCCAGAGTTGCAGGAGAGACTAATCGAACTTGAGAACGTAAATCAGGCCCTCAAGGAGAGAACTAGGGACCTTGAATCTCTAAACGCAGAACTGCTCGCAGAAGTCCAGGAGCGGAGATCTATGGAAGAGGCTCTTAGAGAGAGTGAAGAGCGGTTTCGTGCTGTCTTTGAGAATGCAAATGATGCCATTTATCTCTATGATTTTATCCCTGATATGTTCCCGGTTCCTTTTCTCAACGTAAACAGAAAAGCATACGAACTCCTTGGGTATACCTATGATGAAATGCTCTGCCTGACACCCTGGGACATTCTTGCTGAAAATTGCTGGAATAAATACAGAGAACAGGTTATTGAAGTTTACGAAAACGGCCATGCGATGTATGAAGTAATCCACATAACAAGAACAGGCGAGAAGATACCCATGGAAGTAAGTTCACACCTCTTTACCTTCAGGGGGAGAAAATTACTCCTCTCTATCGCTCGTGACATCTCTGACCGGAAGAAAAATGAACAAAAAATGCGGGAGGCAATTAGTCAGATTGATATGAATATGGGCACTCTAGCAACACTTAATGATAAGATCCGCAACCCTCTGACTATAATTGATATCCTGTCTGAAGAGATAGAACCTCAGAGGAGAGAACAGATATATGAACAGATTCTTGCAATAGACAAAATAATTGATGAACTGGATAAAGGATGGATTGAATCAGAAAAGGTGAGAAACTATCTGAGAAGACATCATGATCTATATGTATATTAATACGGATCTACAGGGATCAGACCTCTGACCGCTTCACGTATAGCTTTAGCAGACTCTATGATCCATTTTGATGACGGCTCACTATAAACACCATCATAAAGTGCCTGGTTATACAAATGCTTCGCTTCACGAAACCCGGCAAGAAGTGCAGGATCTAGGGCTCCTTCCTCAACATAGAGGGCATCAAGAGCTTCACGAAGGCAGGATTCACTTTTCTCCTGGTACCCTTTTACCATGATGAGTGATCGATAGGAATGATACATAGAGGAGTAAGCTGTGATAATTGCCCATTTACAGTCATGATGTGTGTCTGCCCTTTGTGAGGCAGTAAGATCCCGGTCTGCTTCAGACAACTCTAGAAGGATGTAATCCCAATCTGGCATCACCGGGACAATTCTGCCGTTCAAAAGACAATTTTCAAACCGTTCTCTCATGGTATCACATTAGGATATCAGAAGACTGCAGAAGGAAGGATGCAGCTGATAGATCCCATTTATCTTATCCATCAATAAGTGATTCGATCTGTTCCCCAGGGGATATCTGTGTTAATAAAACCAGGAATACTGGTAAAAACAAATACAAGCCAGAAAAGATGAGAAATATTGGGCAGGATTTTTTTATTCAGGTCTGGTTTATCTGGACCTGCCTGACATGTTCACTGAGAAAAGTCCTGATCCTTTTGTCAGAAATGTCTGCACGGTCTGACGCCATTATACCGGCTTCAAAGAATGAGGTTGCTGATGCCTTGTCTGATGCCAAATAACGGGCTGCACCATCCTTGAAGTTTTTGGCAACCTGTTCAGTTTGATCAATATAGTCATAATAATTCAGCCTGACAAAGTCCATCTTTGTAGGAACATCTGAAAGTTCACTGTTTCGCCTGACCATAAGGGCATATTCATTTGCTTTCTGTTGTACCCTGGCAATATCGCCGGACCGATAGGTCAGGATAAGACCCTCCTTACCTGACTGGAGGTTATCCAAAGAGAGAATGATAGAATCCCGAAACCCAACCAGGGGATCCTGGGTCCAGTCCGGCATAACCGTTCGAACAGGGGAGATTGATGGCACGGGAGAAGGGTTCTTAATATCCGGAATCGTGCCAGATGAGGCCATTGGAACAGGAGTTTCTGGTGCATTGACATGAACCGGCTCCACAGGAGTTAAGGTTGAAGCAGGAGTTTGAGAAGAATTAGAAGCTGGCGAGATTGGTGAAGGTTCTGACGTACATCCGGCTAAGAAAATCAGGCATACCAGAATGACAATACAATACAGGACCTTCGGAGTCATGTTCTATTGTCTTATTTCAATAGAAGATATGAGTGCCGATTAACAGGAAAAACAGCAGGCAGGAGAAAAGAATTTCACAGCCATTCGGGGAGGACGATTCCCATCTCCTGTATCATCCTGCGAAGTGCCGAGTCAATACCATGTTCAAGTCTGATCAGAGTCAGGAGATAGATCCCACCTCCGACTCCAACTGCTGCAGCAACCACTTCTACAGTTGTGGGAGGGATCAATGCGACAAAACATACAACACAGACTACCATAATTCCGGTTGCAAGAGAGATTGATCGAAGTGCTCTGAAATCAGGAGTCAACCGGATATGGGGTTTTAAGAACTTATATGCACAGCAGGCATGAACAATAACAGTGATAAGAATTGCAGCGGCAGCACCGGTTATGCCAAACCCGGGAATGAGGATCAGGTTCAGAGGTATGTTTACCACAGATGCTATCAGAGCAGCCATTGCCCCAGCCCGGGGTATTCCAAGAGCACCCAGGGCCATGGACCAGAGATAGACAAAAACATATGCAACTTGGGTAATCAGAAGGAGGATCAATACAGGCCAGGCTGCCTCGTAGGGTGAACCATAGAGGAAATAGAGGAGACGGCCTCCCAGATATGAGCCACCAATGCACACAGGTAAAGCCAGAAGAAGTGAGTATGACAGGGCACTTGCAAGATATGCAGAGATCAAATCTCTTCTGCCTTCATTATTCCAGGCAACAAACTTAGGATAGAGTATAGTCTGAAGTGCCAGGGCAGAAAAAAGTGAGAACGAAGCCAGTTGGAGGGGGATTCTATACAGCCCAACCTCGCTTGTGGAGGCAAAATACCCGAGCAGGATAGTATCAATATTCCCGTACAGAACCATTCCACCAGATGCAAGAAGCGACCAGAACGAAAACCGGATCAGATTCTCTGCAGCCTTTGCGTTGAACAAGACGGGCCTGAACCTGCAGAGTGGAACAAGGTAGATGAGGCCGGCAACGAGACCGGCCACAACTCCTCCAGCAAGACCGGCAACTCCGAACCCTGCTACAACTGCCAGGGTCTGGACGATAATTCGGATAAGGTTATTTACCAGGGTGCTAATCTGCAAAAAACCAGCCCTGCCTGTACCGTATACCCATGTTCCTACAATATCAGAGAGTGATGTGACAGCAACCGCTCCAAGTAGCCAGGGAAAGAGTCCGGTTACTGAAAGATCATACAAGAGTGGTGCAAAAAGAACCAGAACAAAAAGTGAGACTACAAGTAGGAGAATCCGCAGGGCAAGGTATGCAGAAAAGTACTCTTCACGCTGTTTTACAGGACTCATATAGGCGATTGCTGCCCCACCAAGCCCACCGCTGCTAATAAGGCTGAATATTCCCAGATACGAGAGGAAGAGAAAGAGCCCTCCGGGAACAGAGGGTGATCCGGTGAGATGGGTGATGGCCATCGTGGAGAGAAATCCAAGGACCATTACTGCAACGCTCGTCCCAAAGTGGAGAAAACTCTGGCGCTGTACATCGCCTACCCGCATCAGCCTTGCAGTAAAATCTGATAGGAACGAGAACATACTGTATGTATTGATTGAGTTTCGTGGGGATAAGGGCTGAGGCTAGACTGCACTTTTCTGATATTAGTAAACTGATAGCACATTAATTTCCAAGAAACCTTATCCCCATACACGGTAAACCTGACCGGATAATATGATCAACCGTACCGCATTGCTGCTCATCCTCGGTCTCTGTGCAGTCTGTTTACTGCCACTGCAGGCATCTGCTCTTCCGATGGTTGGATTTTCCCTCAAACCATCACCGGCTTCCGGACCTTATCAAGACAAGGACTTTTTGGAACAGGCAAATAAGACAATATATGGCCTCTCAAACAAGACCCTGCCAACCGGAACGGCTCTGACAGATCTCAGGACCGTCCAGGGAAAGATTTCAAAAATGAATATCAGTCCTTCCCTTTATAGCAATGCAACCGACATCAATGCATTTATTTACTATACATGGAAATCAGGAGATGAGTATGAAGATGCATCAAGTCTTGGAGATAGTTTCTATTCTCCTGTAACCTCTGACAGTTCCTTGTATGACGATGCAAACGAGTACTATGAAGCAGCTAAAACAACCTGGGACCGGATAAAGTCAAGATATCCAGGAGCTACTCTCTATACTATGCCAAAACCGTCAACTGTAATAGCAGATACGGGATCCTATGACCCCTACACCCATGGTTCAACTAATAAGGGTGCTCGTTCAGGACTCTGGTAACGGCATTAGTTTCATCTCTGAACTGAAACCATTTCTTTATTCTTTTTTGGGAAGTCACCTACGCAAACACAATGATTATCCCTGACTGGAGGTGACCTTGTAGTATGGCACCGAAAGCATTCGCTCTTTCAGTCAGGATCGTTCTTTTTGATCAACAAGGGCATATACTCGTACTGAAACGCTCACAATCATCAAAGACCAATCCAGGGAAATGGGAACTTCCAGGAGGAAAAATTGATGACGCGGAAACCTTTGACGCGGCTTTAAAGCGTGAAGTTCTTGAAGAAACCGGATTTCAGGTAGTGATTCATACCGCTGCAGGAACTGCCATGCAGGAGACTGATGAATGGAGAGTTGTTCACCTGGTGATGATCGGATCTATGGTAAGCGGAGGACTGGCCATAAGCAGTGAGCATGAAGAATACCGCTGGGCATCTCCTCTTGAACTTGGAGGCCTTGATAAGGCTGACTACTTTGATGAGTATTATAAAATGTATCTGCAGGCAATCCCTGCTGCACCCGAGAAAAAAGAAGATTAATTTCTCCAGGCCATTTCAGGACCCTCCCCTACCCCTCATTCTTCAGCGGTATGACATCTCCCTGATCCTGGGAGTGTGAAAAAATGTGGACAGCAAGATCGCCCATCTCCCGAATCCATGCATCACGTTGCTCAACTGTACTGGTCACAACAATACGGAGAATTCGGCGATGAAATTCTGTGACACCACACAGACCAAAGACGCAGTCACGCCAGATACGCTCAAGTGGATCACCAAAGACCAGATTCTCCCTTTCTTCTCTGGTATTTGAGGTATTGATCACAAGGACTGCCCGAGCTTTGAGCAGCCCTTCAGGCACACCTTCGCCACTATCATTTTCAACAAAGCGATAGGCAACACCGGGCCTGATAATTCGATCAATCCACCCGGTGAGGATCGCAGGAGGCTGACCCCACCAATTAGGGTGAACAATGACAATTCCTTCTGCCTGAACAAGTTCAGAACAATGCCTTTCTACCACCGGATCAAGAGAAACATCACGCGGGATCTCATGTGCAGGAAGGATCGGATCAAAGGCTTCAGCGTACAGATCATGAAAGATGACATCATGACCCTTCTTCGATAGTGCCAGCCTTACCGCCTGGGCAATGGAATAATTTAAACTTGAGATATCCGGATGGGCAAGGATGAGAAGGATTCGCATTACTCAGATTTTCAGGTCTCTTCTATTTCGTTCTTCTTCTGAAGTTCATCTGCACACCAGTCAATGAGGACCTGCTGGCTTATCCCTTCTGGCTCGGCATCTGCCATTCGCACAGCAGCAGCCCCGTCCTGACGACTCATCCCGAGGGCCATAACAATAACCATGGCAAAGGTTCCGGTTCTTCCGATACCAGCCCCACAATGAGCGAGAACTGCATCTCCGGCGAAGATATTCTTCGCCATAAGCTGGGAAAGAAAGAGAAATCCATCCCGATCATCTGGAACTCCAAAATCAGGAATCGGGAAATGATGAAACAGTCAGGGGTGTTTTCCAGTTGATATTGTCGAGTAATAATCTGGCGATTTTTCAATTACTTCCTTTATTGGAGTCAGGCAGACCACATGACGAATTGAAAGTCTCAAGAGGTGTGCATCAAATTCAGTAATTGACTCGTTTCTACCTGGCATGGCAGTCAGATATAGTCTGCCAGGTATATCTTCAGGAAGGGGAACTCTGCGAAATATGTTTATCACGCTCTGAAATAGTCGTTTCCAGTGAGATCCATGAGCCAGTCATGATGATAAGGCTTGCCAATCCGAATGTCGTGAAACCTAACCAAACAGGCAGGTAAAAAGTCCCCCAGGCTGCAAGTTCAACAAGATAAAGCAGGAAGAAAGGAACAGAACCCAGTACTCCGGCAAAAACAAATAACGACCTGCGATAGTATCCGTACGCTGCAATCAGGTATGTTACACCAGAAAAAAAACAGATTACCGATTTCAAAAAGATCATCAGCATTCCACTTTCAGGATACAGATCGCTGTGAATACGAAGTGCAAGGTCAGGATCGAAAAGTGCAGGTAAGCTTGCTACAAATATCAAACCGTTTAAAATGAGGAGAGCCAGAAAAAGGGGCCTTATCAATAAGTGAAGATGTTTTCCAGTCATGAACTCATCTCTTTCAAAGAAGGCCCATCTTGTTCAATGGCGGTCCGTGGAGCCAGCCTTACATCTTCAAGAAGCCATGTTGCAGAAAATGCAATTACTACGAGAATCAGGCATACGCCAAATACAAGAGCAATCGCATGTGTTAAAACATCAGGTGAAACGGTAGTGATATCAATCGAACCTTTCGAGGTCTCAAGAGCACCGTACATGATAACCCCCAGAAGAGGGGTTATTATAGTAGCCCCCATGTTCCGGGAAAATTGTAGTGACGATGTGATAACTCCAATCTCTTTTTGAGTAAAGGCGTTTTGTGCTGCAATTGAGAGGAGTGGATGCATAATTCCAGAACCATACCCAAGAAGGATGGAACCTACAACAATCACCTCAAATGACGTATCCGGCTTTAACAGGGCAAAGATCGCAGTAGATATTCCAATTAGAACAAAACCAGATAAGGCCAGATTACGGTACCGCCTGGTCCGTGAGATCATCTGACCAGTAATGACCGCTGCAAGAATCATAGAAAGTACCATAGGAGTAATTACAAGCCCGGCGGTACTTGCACCGGTTTTCAGGACATCCTGCATAAAAAGAGGAAGGTAGATAATCGCCACATAAAATAAGGCATTTGAAAGAAATGCCATTGTCATTGTAATCGAATAGACGCGATTTTTAAACATCCGGATTGCTATGATAGGTTCTGACGCCCCAAGTTGTGTCCTGATAAAGATACCTGATAAAATCAGTGCTGCAATAAGCATTCCGATGATCTCATATGAAGTCCAGCTGTAGAAAGAACCCGCAAGGGATAGTGCAAGAAAAAGCGGAATCATCGCAGATGTAAATGTAATGATCCCTGCATAATCAATGGGACGAGAATGAGCTACCGGTGGGAGATCAGGAAACCAGGCTTTGATCATGATAAGTGATATCATACCGAGGGGCAAATTCAGAAAGAATACCCATTGCCATCCAACAGTTTCAGTGATGATCCCCCCAAGGGCAGGGCCGATAATACTGGCAATTCCATAGACCGATGCTAAAATACCCATGTACTTCCCTCTCTGCCAGATTGGGAAGAGCTCTGCAACCATGATGAACGATACAGTCATGAGTATGCCACCTCCAATTCCCTGTATTGTCCTGAAAAGGATAAGGGTAATCATATCAGGTGAGATACCAGAACCAATCGACCCGACCAGAAATATCAGGATTCCGGTAATGAATACAGGTTTTCTTCCGAAAATATCAGATAATTTTCCAAAAATGACGATAGCTAATGTTGATGCGAGCAGATACACGGTAAATGGCCAGACATAGAGATCCATTCCATTGAGTTGATGTCCGATTGTTGGCATCACAGTGCTTACAATAGTCCCGTCGAGAGCAGCAAGTAAAAGCCCAAGCATCACTCCTGCCATGAGAGCTGGAATACGCGTAGGTATTGTGTTTACAGGAAGTGCTTCAGGCATTATCTGGCCTCCAGAGTAAAATAATTAAATGAATCTCATCAGAAACAGATTCAATACTCATAAGTATGAATCAGGTCTTATTATTATTAATAATTACCAATGAGTAAGTTTTAAGACGAACCATTAAGCAATCCCAAATCTTATACTGTATTTGGACTATGCCAAAGGTAATCCCTGAATATAGAGAAGAAGCAAAAAAGAAGATCATTTCAGCCGGATTTGAGATGATGTCACAAAAAGGGTACTGCGCAACTACTCTTGATGATATCGCTGGCCACGTCGGAGTAAGTAAGACGACCCTGTACTTATACTTTCCAAACAAGGAAGATTTGGTTGTTGAGATTGTCAGGAGTGTCCATGCTGAAATCGAGAAACAGGCAATTGAATTTTTTAAAACAGAACCTGTTCTTGATGCATATCTTCATGTTCTGGACATCATCATGGGCAGGGACTTAAACCGGATCGGTTTCACTCATGACATCCTGGCTCTTTCAGCACGTAATCCAACAATCAGAACGATTCATCAGGATCATATGAACAAGATTATCGAAAAAGCCACATTAGGGATCACGTGTCAGCAGAAAAGAGGTGAAGCACGAACCAATGCTGATCCACGTACGATTGCACTTGCTTTGGTTTCACTCATGAGCGGACTGAGTAGCCTGGCTCTGAAAGGTATTGAGACTGAAGAGATCAGACAGCGGTTCTATGAAACCGGAAAAATTATACTGGGTCTATCAGATATCAATAGAGATTAGTGATTCTTCAATATTCTCAATCCGCAATCACCATATTATCAGATGACAGAGAAAGGCGTATGCCAGCCGACTTGTTTGTCCGTGGCATCGTTTCCGACTATCCTGAACTTTTCTTCGCAAGCACACCTCCCCCTGATTGGGAATAGTAACCACATTACCATTCTGACTAGCCAGTGTGTGGCCCTTATCGGGAGATGAAAC
>NZ_DATMYY010000208.1:0-4700 GCF_035560735.1 Methanospirillum sp. | reverse complement strand
AAAGAAAATCATTTATTAATTAACAGACGCATCTTGAGATATGGCTGATACGATAGAAGCATCAGAAGTACAGGTTCTTGCCTGTGCTGGAACATTCCCCTGGTGGAGTGTACTGCTCTGGGGAATTTGTGCGATAATTATTGGAATTATGTTTCTTACGACACCTGTGATTACTACTATTGCCATGATTACATTGATCGGAGCCTGGTGGTTTGTTGGAGGGATATTCTCATTTATCAGTCTGGCAACAGATCGCTCACACCTGGCTCTTAAGGTTATTACTGCAATATTAAGCCTTTTCGCAGGTCTAGTTATTCTTGCATACCCGCTCTTTAGCACGCTGGTTATTCTTCCGTTTTTTGTGATGATCATCGCTATCTGGGGTATCCTTATCGGAGGAACACAACTGTTTCATGGATACTCAGCCAAGGACTGGGGATCCGCAGCGCTCGGTCTGCTCAGTGTAATTTTTGGTATCCTTCTTCTGGTTTATCCACTTCAGGCAGCCTTATCTCTTCCGTTTGTTGCAGGCATCTTTGCTCTTATCGGAGGAATATCTGCAATCATGGGCTCAATTAACCTGAGAAAGATGCAGACATCCTAATCCTTTTTTTCTTATGAAATGTACCCGCCTTCATATGCATCAGGCAGGGTCCGTTGAATCAGAGTCGATGCTCCAACAGGTGGTTTGATTTCCAGAGAGAATGAACCGCCAGCCATGGGACCAGTCATTGATGCAGCTGTTAGATCTAAGGTGACACGATTATTTCCTCCGGGATAGAGAAGACCGCTACTTGGATGTACACAGGATATTGGTATTTCTCCACCTGCACCATTGTTCCGGACATAATAATAGATCATATCTGAAAGGTCAACTGCTTCTCCGGTTTCAGGTACTCTCAAACTGAAACTCAAAGAGACCAAACCATTTGTGCTGGAATAAGTACCTCTCAAGAGCCCGTCAGTGATCACAGTTGAAGTGCTCTGTTTGACCCCTGCATATGTAACCTCCTGAAAGCGCTGGGTAGCAAAAAAACCGGTGCTCATCATTACATATGCAAAGACAGCAGCAACTACCACGAATGCAATAAGGATTACCGCTGCTTCAAGTCCAGAAAACCCCGGATCTTTTCTCATACTGAGTGCAGATGTTTACTCATACCGGTAAATAGTATTATCCAATAAATGTGAGATGGCTGGAGTATTACAATTCTAACAAGGCACAGGACAATTCGGAATTTGACGTTTATCTTCATCTCGGCCAGATGACTTTTCTTACAGACAGGAAAATTCTGCCACGGGATGGTACAGAAATATATATACCTTGATGAGTGGACCATCATTAATCTGATTCCCGAGGATGAAGTTTTTCGTGATACAGATTAATCCCGGGCGTGAGGTGTAACATGGGACAGATAGAACCATCAAATAATAAAGTGATAATTGCAGAAATTACTGCAAATCCTGCCCCGCTTGGACTTCTCGGATTCGGTATGACAACAGTCCTGCTAAACCTGCACAATGCCGGATATTTCACATTGGGATCTATGATTCTGGCCATGGGGCTGGCATATGGAGGAGCCGCACAGATTATCGCCGGAATCATGGAGTGGAAAAAGAACAACACGTTTGGAACGACAGCGTTTACTTCGTACGGGCTATTTTGGATATCTTTGGTAGTTCTATTAATTCTACCAAAGTTAGGACTCGCAGATGGAACAGGAGGGAGTACTGCCATGGCAGCATATCTTACAATGTGGGGTATATTCACTGCATTTATGTTTGTTGGAACCCTCCGGGCAAACAGGGCTCTTCAGTTCATCTTCGGATCACTGGCAATACTCTTCTTTCTGCTTGCCATCGGGGATATCACAGGAATTGAAACAATTACCCGTATCGCAGGTTACGAAGGGATAATCTGCGGATTCTCAGCGATATATACAGGTCTTGCACAGGTAATCAATGAAGTTCATGACCGGACAATCCTTCCGCTCTGGCCTGTATAATCTCTCTTTTTTTCACTGAAACTAATTGCCCAAAGCTCGGCAAGAAAAATTTACGAAATATAATTCTCCAGCATACGGAGAGCCTCTAGTTCACGCTCACCGCCACACCGCTTTACAAGAGTAACATGATGATCAATCATCTGTTTTAAAACAGGATCCCGGTTCAGGACGTATCGTGTTCCATGGACGGCAGCTTCGATTATACTATTTCGACCCCGGTTTATTGGTACAATTTCTGATTGGGCAAGTTCGGTTTGTATCGGTTCAAGACTTACCAAGATCTTCTGTTCTGTCATCTGATCGATCTTTGCCTGGTAAACAACCCAGCTCAGTGCAGATAAGATCCTGTACACCTGTCTGCCTCCTACTTCAAACTCTGTGAATGCATCAGGACCTAGATCAGAGAATGCAGCCCTGACAAAAAGTACTGGATCATGCAAAATATTTGCAACAACCAGACCTGATTTTTCTATCAAGGATGCTGTATGGCTTGTCCTGTATACTGCCATCATGATCCGGTTATCACGGCAGATAACTCCTATAGGTGCTGCATGCAATCCGACCGATGCAATGATCTCATTTATTCCTTCCTGCATCGGCCAGAAAGGAGGTGAATTCACAGATCCCACTCCCATCCTTCAATAAGTGCCACAAAGAGACCTGCGATCATGATGTCTGCAAGAGAACCCGGATTTATGCTTTCCCTGATGCAGTATTCATCAAATTCACTATGAGAGATTTGGCCGGCGAGAACCTGAATAGCCTGATCACGAACCTGGCATGCTCTGTCGTTCCCAAATTTTTTTGCAATGAAGGTATCTGGTTCTTCAGCAAGGAGCCAGAGAAAAACAGATGAAACTGCTTCTCTTCCTCGCCCATCCTCTTTCAGGAGGTCAGCTGCTTTACGGGTAAGGGGAAAGCCAACAGTCCATTCCCGGGCCACCATATCCTGCGGTGCAGAATGGGCCATTACATCATATAGTGTCATCCCACGTTCTTTGAGTTTATCAGAAATTAATGGGTCATTAATATCAAGTTCATCAGATTCCTGAACGCGGACTGCAGTGTGAGCAAAGGCATCATAAAAGAGAATTGCATCTTCAATTGAAGTTTCTTTGATACACTGGCAAGCCCCCTCAATCCCTTTGCCCATTATTAACGGAATAAGAAGAATGAATGCACCAAAATGGGTATTACCTCCCCGGTGACGCCCGGTAAGAAAAGTTGCCTCCCGAATCAGTTCACCAATCGTTCCTGCTCTCATTTCTGCTCTTTCAAATGCTGTCCGACAAAAAAGAGAAGAAAAAAGAAAATGTTCAAGCCAGGTATCAGGATAATCATGGCCACGGTCAACATTTCCCGGCTTTGTCATTGCACAGACCTCAAGCATCATTGCCATCTGTGCCTGCTCGGTTAGGGTGAGGGATGGGATGGCCATACAACCTCAGGAGAAGATCTTATGCATAATCTTTTTGGCGAGTTCGCGTTTTTGTTGCATATAGATAGAACGCTTAATTCCTGACTGCTTAAGAGTGCTATCACGGAACATACAAGGAGTCGTATCTTTGCAGCAGTATGCAAGGCTGCCAAAACAGGTACTGGTTCCAGCTTCCAGAATTGTATCTTTCACTCCTTCCATCTTCATTGCAACAAATTCCTGGGGAGAGATCTTCAGTTTCTCAAGAGCCGGAAGCAGGGGGCAGGGTTTTACTGGCATACAACAGAAGGCAAGAGACCTGATATCTCCTCCACGACAGAGTTGTTTTGGAGAATTATACCATCCGTGTTCACGGGTAAACTGGCCTAGTGCCTGACTAATACCGGAAAGGGTCTTTTCGTCTGATTTACGGGCGAGAGATACCATGTCTGCACCATGAGCAAAATAGTCTTTTGCTTTTTCAAAATCAGTTACACCGTTATTTGCTATCAGAAAAACCGGACATACATTTCTGATCTCACGAATTTTTGCCGGCCCGAAATCCATCAGATCTATATGGATAATATCTGCTCCAGCCTTCCAGAGAATTCTGGCAAGCTCTGCATCACTTGGTGCTACCCCAGCACGGATTTTTACAGATACAGTAACTCCGGTAATCTTAAGTGCCTGCACATATGAGAGCAACTTTTGAGGATTAGTAAGCAGAAACTCACCACATCCTGCGTCTATCATTGCATGCTGTCTGCAATGTGCGTCTATTTCATAGATCGCTCTATCTCCGATCTCTTTAGAGAGAGAGACCAGAGAATCTACTTCTGAAGCACGGATGTTTATTCCAGGTATTACTCCGGCTGCTTCTGCTAGTTCAATCTGCGCTGTTATTTCTGCGATCGGATCCCTGGGAAGAAATTCTTCTCTTCCCTGATGGGAGAGTTCCCTGGCAGCTGATATTGTTGCTTCATCTATTGCATACCCGCCAATGAATCCAATACCGATGTGTGCTGCCCGGTCCCTGATATAAGCACCATCGATTACCCCTGCCATGGATGCAATTGCGACAGGAATGGAAACCTGCCTATCGCCTATCCAGAGGTCATATATATTTTCCATTCAATTCCTCGATTCTTTGCCTTTATCCATCAACTTTTAAACAGTTAAAGTTGGTCTGAACACTAAGAAGAACATCAGCCAACACGAACAGTATTGAAGTGAAACATTAGGGGAGAAATGTACTTACCATCGAGTACCACATACAC
>NZ_DATMYY010000207.1:0-4666 GCF_035560735.1 Methanospirillum sp. | reverse complement strand
GTCATAATTCCTCGATAATTCGGTTATTCCCTTTCCGTTTCTCACAGGCTTACAGCCATGGTTTTCAGGAATGTATCTGATTAAATCAGGGGTCAGTGTTGCGGTAACTCCGGTATGAAAATACGGGGCAAGACCGGATTGTATCTGGTAGTTTACGAGGCGGCAGTAAAAAAGGTTAGTTTGCCTTGAGGTAGATGTGACCCCAGACAGTCTGTCCCTTCTTCTTCTCTTTCCGCTCTCCAAGGTCACCAATGTACTCATCAAAGGTGTAGGTCTGACCGTCACATTCCTTCTCGACAGTTCCAACCTTCTTGTATCCTGGCATTGGGTAGAGGATTTTTCCAAGGACATATGCTTCTCCTTTTACCAGTTGTCCACCTACACGGCCTTCAACATCACCCTTGATGATGACAGTTCCGCCTTCGGCATGGGTCAGGACATGGATGAAGACATCACCTTCAATGATGATGGTCCCACCGGTCATTGCGGTACCGATATCATTACCGGCTTTTCCTTTTACCCGGATCAGGCCACCACTCATGCCACGCCAGTCTCCACGGTAGGCACTACCGACATGGTTGTTGGCATCTCCTTCAATAAGGATCTCTCCACCTTCCATGCCGATTCCAAGGAATGCATCAGCATTTCCCTTGACGGTTATTTTGCCTCCCCGCATCCAGCAGCCGACATACATATCGGCGTTGCTGTTGATGAGAATCTCGCCTGCTGTCATCTGCTGGCCGAACCGCTTCATCTTGTGGACATCGCCATTAACGATGATCTTGGTGTCGGCTGCGGTCTCTCCAGCTTTTCCGGAAAAGGAGAAGAAATCTCCAAGTTTCCAGACCACTTTTCCCTCATGAGCCGGAAGATCTGCGATCTCGGTCAGAGATTTCCCTGCAAACTTATCAGGGGTTACACTGTAGCATTCGAGGTACAGCTCAGGCTGCTGTACCAGGGTCATTGTTACGGTTTCCATCTTTTGCACCTCAGGCTACTTCTACTTCAAGTGCCCGTGGGCGGTACACATGGTCGTCGAACACTGCATAGTTCTCAAGGTTAACGGTATAGCTCTTGGTGAACTTCTCTTTGATATCACGCATAACCTGTGAGTTTTCAGGCATGGTGACCTTGGTCCAGATGGTGTGTCCCTTTGGCTCAGCAACAATCTCACCGTTCTGAACGATAACAACTCCTTCCTTGATGGTGTAGGCAGTCTTGCTGAATGCCTCTTCAATCAGTTCTGGATCGGTTGGAATCTTCTTGGCATCAAGGTTGTAGATAGATACGTTTCCATCTGCACCCGGAGCGAGGCTGCCGTACATGCTAGACATACCGAGTGCCTTGGCCGGACCTGCACGGGTCATCATGGCAATATCGTAGAGGTTGAGTTCGCGATCTATGGAGGCGAGGTCGGTTGCTGCGATGACCTTGTCCTTACGCTTCATGGAGTCAAGGGTTGCTTCACGGGCTTTCCTGGACATGAGCCACTTGATGATACGTGGGTACCGGCTGAATGGTCCTCCGTTCGGGTGGTCAGTGGTGATAAAGGTCCGCATCAGGTCTTTTGCATAGAGTCCAATCTCAAGACCGACTGCCCACTGGATACCAATGACTGCGACATCCTTGTCGTATACAAAGGGTACGATACCTGAACCGGTCTCAAGTTCAACATCACAGTTTGCCCACTTGCGGTGGTTGAGTTCCATGAGGTGGTGCTCGAACGGTCCGTCAGCAGTCATGGTGGTTGTTTCATCAAGAGTGACACATCCGAGATCGACGGTGATGTTTTCAGTCTTGTTGACGTAGTCCATGACTTCCTTTGCTGCAGATCCAAAGGTTGCCCAGCTGTCACCTTTGTAGGAGTGGAACTGAAGGTGAGTATTATGCAGAACCTGTTCTCGTCCGAACTTGTTCTTTGCCTTGTATCCCTCTGCAAGCTTCAGGGTGTCAAGGGTGTCTGTGTAGTTGCCCGGGTTCCCAAGGTTGTTGGGGTGCAGGTGAATTGAGTGGGGCAGACCAAGGTACTCGTTGGTCTCAATAAGACCCTTGACAATCTCTGCAGGGGTTATGTCGAAGTAGGGAACCGGGTCATGGATAGTATTACAGTTTTCTCCCCATGCCCATGCTTCAGTGCCACCTGGATTGACTACCTTGATACCAACACCATATGTTGCCTTAAGAAGCCAGGCGACGTAAGCAGCGTTGTTCTCGATCTCTTTGTTCTTGAGGTACTCAAGACAGAACCAGTTGTTACCGAATACCGGCATTGCACTGATATCGAGGATTGGTGTGTCCCTAATCTCTTCATGCACGTGGGGTGCCATGAGTGGGGGCATTGCTGCCTCATTGACGTAGGTGTATCCCAGACGGGAGTATGCATACCCGGTCTTCCAGGTGGTTGGAATTGAGTATCCCATCTCCATCCGTTTACCCTGTTTGAGAATCCCACCACGGTAGTCACCACGGAAAAGTTTGTCTTCAGGTCGCATCTCACGTCCAAGGTTGACTTTCGGCCCTACTACGTGGGTGTGAATATCAACACCACCGGCCATTACTGTCTTGCCACTGGCATCGATGCTTTTTGCTTTTGAAGAGACCTTTTCTACGATCTTGCCGTCCTTGATGGCAATATCTGCCTTGTCTCCCTTGATTCCGGAGATTGGGTCAAAGACGTATCCGTTCTTGATAATCAGCTCAGACATATTCAGGCCCCCTGTGCATTGAGTTCATCAACGCGGTCAGCGATCTTGTTCAACAGTTCCTCATCGGTAAGGAGACCCTGTGGATCGAGAACCTGTCTAAACTGGATTGGCACATTGTCCATCCGGTATACAATTCCGCCGGTGTCAACACCACAGATACAGACCGGAATGTGCAAGTCAGAGATCTCTGATGCCATGCAGACGCTTGGATCGATGGTAACAAACGGATGTTTCTTCAGGTGCTGGATTGCCGGAATTGGGAAGTGTGCACCTGCATCGGTTCCGATGTTGATGAACATATCTGTTTCATCACGCATTGCCATATCCACTGAACTGGTCTCACCAGGGTTCATGTGGGCATAGTTCTTCTTGGTGAGGTCAAGGCAGTATGGGAATCCGAATGTCCAGGACCAGACGACACCGGGACCTGCGATATTGTAGTGTCCACGCATTGCCATGATCGTCCACTTGGCAACCTTGTTCAGGTCACGCATGAGGGAGATTGCAATGTCTATGTTGTGGTTACGTCCATCTGAGTGGGTAAGTCCCATACCATAGAAGACAGTTCCGAACCTGGCATTTCCCATGATTTCTGCAACTTGAAGGATCTGCTCTTTTGGAACATCTGCAACAACATCAGGGATATCGTCTGCATGACCG
Source organism: Methanospirillum sp. (assembly GCF_035560735.1). GTDB lineage: Archaea > Halobacteriota > Methanomicrobia > Methanomicrobiales > Methanospirillaceae > Methanospirillum. Next base: position 1,301 of record NZ_DATMYY010000207.1, on the reverse strand, counting down.
TGCATGACCATACGAAACGCGTTGAAAAGATCGTAGTCGTGACCCTGTCTTACACGAACATGTATATCAGCAACGTTTGCAGTATCGGTGTACCGTGGGTCAATGACGATGACGGTACGCTTCTTCTGCCCCTTTCCGGTGAAGAATCCACGGGGGAAGATAGAGTACCGGGACATGTGGCGTGGGTGTGCGTGTGCCGGGTTGGATCCCCAGTAAACAATTACATCTGCACGGTTCTTGACTTCTCCAAGGGTACAGGTCGGGTACCCGTTATCGAATATTGCAAGGAAAGACGGGCCGTGGCAGATGGTTGCACAGTTATCAAGACAGCCACCTGCGGTTTCCATGACGCGGGCTGCTGCTGCCTGACCTTCACAGTTGGTAGAACCAAACCCGTACATAAGTGGCTTTTTTGCCTTGTACAGATGCTGTGCGGTCCACTCGATGGCTTCCTCATATGAGATCTCTTTCATTGAGCCATCTGGCTGGCGAAGACGAGGAAGTCGGTGCCGGTGCTCTGAGCTTCCGTGTTTGAAGATCTCAGTTCCGATTGCACAGACGTTCTCGACCTCAAGCACCTTTTTACCGTCATCAGAGACAGTTACTCTGACATCATCGCAGGAGCAGCCGCAGTATGGGCATCCCACATTCTCATATACCTTTGGCATTATTCATCACCCTTCCACATGCCGACTGCACCCTGAACCAAGTGGAGAGCAGTCTTCAGTTTCTCTTCCGGAGCAGATTCCACAGTTACTGGGAATCCACTGTATTGGGGTGTGCCGGTTGACTGGGTACGGGGAGGAACGACCTGGTTTGCCCAGACGCCCTGCCTGATGTGGCAGAGACCTGGGTATACGGTCTGCCTTCCCACAACCGCCTTGACAATGACCTGACCACTCTCACTGGTGACCCGGACATTAGTATTCTTTAAAATTCCCAGTTTCTTCATATCCTGTTCATTCATTTCAATGATGTTACAGGCATCGAAGTATTCCGGAGAAGTTTTACCTATTTCCATCGCGACACCTTCTTCGAAGGCACGCTGGGTTATCATGTTTAAGATGTACTTTTCAGCCATAGGATCTCCCGAAAATCCTACTGTATCAGGTTCAGATTCTGATCAGGCCACTTCTGAGTGTTGCATAAAGAACCTCCATCTGAATGAAACCCCACGAATGCAGTTATCAGATGATACTAATCTGGTCCTTTCTGTTTCAGACACTTAGATTGAACTCCAATTACTACCTATTATTAATCAGCCAACTTTTTGGCTGATGATTGTTAGGCACAATATCTGG
>NZ_DATMYY010000206.1:0-2188 GCF_035560735.1 Methanospirillum sp. | reverse complement strand
GTGAAACATCGAGTTCAATTTCTGTTCCTGATTTTCTCATTCGTTCTGCTCATTTTGGCCATTCTGGGGTCGGTTACTCTTGGTCCTGTGTCGATCTCCCTTGCTCAGGCATTTGGAGGAGGGACAGGTTCTCAAATATTTTTGGATATCAGACTGCCCCGGGCTATTGTTGCTGCAATTGCCGGAGCCGGACTCGCAGGTGCCGGAACTGCTATGCAGGCTCTCTTTCGTAATGATCTTGCAGATCCATATATTCTTGGAACATCATCTGGAGGAGCAGTTGGAGCATCCCTCATGATGGCACTTGGACTTGTAGCACTCATCCCATCTGCTGCATTTATTGGTGCTATTTCTGCTGTTTTTATCGTTTATCTGCTCTCTACACACAATGGGCGGATAAGCACAAGTGTTCTTCTTCTGACCGGAATAGCTGTATCCACTTTTTTTTCAGCAGTTGTTTCCGTTTTTATGGTTTTTGCTGGAAGTAATATGCATCAGATTATGTTCTGGCTGATGGGTGGTCTCTGGAATGCATCATGGGCAGATATTCCTCTCCTCTGCCTTTCTTTTATTCCCATTGTTCTTCTTCTTGTCTATTCACGAGACCTGAACATAATCACATGTGGGGAGAATGAAACTCATACCCTTGGAATTGATCCACACCGAACGAAACTTCTTCTCCTGGGAGCATCTGCCGGACTCATTGGGATTATTGTGTCTGTCACCGGATCTATCGGTTTCATAGGCCTTGTCTCTCCCCATATAACGAGGCTTCTCACCGGCCCGGATCATGCGATCCTGATTCCCGGTTCATTATGTTGTGGTGCATTTTTACTCCTTTTGGCAGATACCATGTCACGAACCTGGCTTGGTGAACTTCCGGTTGGAGTTGTTACTGCATTCTTTGGTGCTCCTTTCTTTCTCTTTTTAATCAGGAGAAGGGAGGAGTTATGAGTGAAATACTGCTCACAGTCAAAGATCTTGACGCCGGATACAAAGATCGGGATGTTCTTAGACAAATTCAACTTTGTGTTCATGAACAAATGTTTATTGGAATTCTGGGTCCCAATGGTTCAGGAAAATCAACCTTTCTCCAGGTTCTTGCCAAATCATTAAAATCTCGTTCTGGTTCTATTTTACTCGATGGAATTGAGTTGGATGATGTTCCATTTAGAGAATTTGGAAAAACTGTCGGGTATGTACCTCAGGAAAATTCAATTCCTTTTTCCTATACTGTCCGGGATATTGTGATGATGGGAAGAAATCCTCATATCCCGAGGTTCAGACCTCCCGGTGATGAGGATGAAAAGGCAGTTTTGAAAGCACTGAAACAGACTGGTGTCCTCGAATTTGCTGATCGATCAATTACAGCCCTGAGCGGCGGAGAAAGACAACGCGTCCTCATCGCCAGGGCTCTTGCACAGGATACTGAGTTGCTTTTGCTTGATGAGCCGTTTGCTCACATAGATCTTCGTCATCAGTACGACCTAATATCCCTGATTCGCGAAAGTGTTAAAGGAAGAAAAGCAGTTATCGGAGTTTTTCATGATATAAACCTTGCAGCCGCATACTGTGACCATCTTCTACTCCTACATAATGGGAAGATCCACGCATTCGGGACACCCCATGATATCTTGAATGAAGAAAATATGAGAGCAGTATTTCAGATATCCCCTGTGATTAGTATTAATCCGGCTACTGGTACTCCATGTGTATTTGTACTGGATCAGAAAGAAATCCAAAATAACCAAAACCCCGATATATTTCTCATTTCAGGAGCAGGTACTGGAGCATGTCTGATGTCAGCCCTTTTTGGAAATGGATACCAGGTCAGATGTGGCGTTCTGTCAGAACAGGATTCTGATTTCCAGGTTGCCAGAAGATTAGGTTTTGATGTCATCAGTGAGCCCCCGTTCTCCCGGATTACGCTGGTACACCAGGAAGAACTTCTATATCAGGTTAAAAAGGCTGATATGGTTATTGTCACATCCATGCCGATTGGGTGGGGAAATTATCCTAACCTCAAAGTACTGGAAGAGGTTTCGACAGAAAAGATAATTCTCTATATTCCTGAATCAGAGCATAAAATCCAGGATTATACAGGTGGAGCAGCCACAACTCTGCTTAATGAATTAATGGAAAAAGGAGCTGTTAAGGTACAGTCTTTTGCAGAGATATTGAATATCGT
>NZ_DATMYY010000205.1:0-3364 GCF_035560735.1 Methanospirillum sp. | reverse complement strand
GTACCTGGTTCTAAATTATTCATAAATTTTGACGATATCAGATTTTCTGACTGGTCAATGGAAAATTTTCAACACATCTATGAGTTCATCGGGGAACCTTTCGGACCTGATGAGCCGGTAACACTCCTCCTTAACGAGATTCAAATATCCCTGGGTGGGAACGGTGGCTAAACAATCTTTATCAATATCAGATAAAAACCATCGTGACTGGCTCAAATGCCTCAGTGCTCAGTTCAGAACTTGGAACATATCTTACTGGACGACATCGGACAATACAGGTTCATCCGTTTTCTTTCAGCGAGTTCCTCAAATATCATGACATTGAACTTAAAATACCAAATCACATCTATTCCACACAGAAGGGGGAAATTTCAAGATTTCTTATAATGTATCTTGATCAGGGGGGCTTTCCCTCAGTGGTGAAGTCACAAGACATCAGCCTATCAGAACAGTACCAGACCGATATTATTTATCTGGATATTGTGGCAAGATTTGGCGTACGTGATATTATGGAATTCAGGGATATGACTATGTATTTCATTACCAATGCAGCCCGGACAATATCATATAAGACACTCTCTGATATTGCCGGGGTAAAGAGTGTCAGTAAGGTGAAGAATTACCTTAAATACCTGGAGCAAGCATTTCTTCTCTTCCGGCTCGTTCCACGCAATTATTTACAAAAAGTGATGGCCCGTGCATCGTATAAAGTGTATGCCGGGGAAGTGAGTTTTATCCATGCTGCGGGATTTCATCGATCAGAAGATCTTGGACAACGAATAGAAAATCTGGCCTATCTTCATCTGGCACGCACCAATCATGAGATGTATTTTTATTCCGGACAACGGGAGTGTGTTTTCTGATAAAAACAGGTAATTCTATTCAGGAAGCAATACAGGTATCAATGACCCTGACAGATCCAAAAACCAGAGACAGAGAGATGAGGGGATTAATTGAGGCAATGGAAAAATTTTCTGTTCAGAAGGGATCCTAACTCTTGATGAAGAAGAGAATCTTGAAATTTCTGGAAAAAACGTTGCAGTAATTCCGTTGTGGAAATGGCTTCTTACTTCTTAAATGCCACAGGGTAATGTGACTCTGTCTTAAAACCAAAGTGATTATTATATCCATATTGAGTATCAGGTATACATCTCATACCCGGTAAACCGCTGCCACTCCATTATCATATTCCCGGTCCATCATCGTATCTATTTTTTTCAGTTCATTCTGATCTAAGGGATGGGGAGTTCGCATGATCCACTCATCAAAGTTAGCGTACTGCTTCATTCTATCGGTGATAAGCCAATATGCTGTGCCGTTCCAGACTTCTGGTCTGCCTTGTGGTTTGACCACCTGATATCCAAGCGGATTCAGCCATCTGGCCGGAGCCATCCCATACCGGTCAGAGGAAAGGATCCCGAAGATATTCTGCTCTTTAAACCAGGTTATTGCCATCAATTCTCCTGGCGGATGGGAAATAACCAGACTCCGATCATCTGAAGAGGTACCCTGAAAGACAATTGGTGGAAATGTACTCAGTAAAAGAAGGATACAAAGGATTGTGATGGCTCCACTCATAACTACTGGGTTCTTTATCCGCATTATGGTGCTGCCAGCCAATACCGCCACAGCTGGCCACAGGTATCCGAGAAACCGGAAGGGATCGATCTGTATATTTGCCGATGAGTAAAGAAAAGAGGATATAATAATCCCTCCCACAAGCATTGTTCCGGGAAGAATAGCCCATATCAGGAAAATAATGCAGGGGCTTTTTAAAAACTCTCCCGCCCCGATAATAGCCAGGATGAACATGATGAGAAGAGGGAAGATCGTGAGGGGAGAATAGGAGGTGAGAACCGGTGAACGTCCCAGAAGGGTGAGCAGTCCAAACAGGCAGATACCTCCGATAAGGATGATCTGAACCGGATTTTGTATACGGTTGATGAGTGAGAGGATGCAGGGTACCCACCTTCTCATAGCGGTAATACGATCTGGCAGAAGGACAGGGAGAATGAGAAGGAACGTTCCAATAAGTGCCACGATTATCTGAGGTAGAACAGAGTTCGAAGACCGTAAAAAAAGAGCTTGATTGAGAGTGATCATAAGGGATTGGTAGATAAATGGAATTCGGATATACCACCAGAGTAGTATTCCTGCGAGGGTGAATCCTATAATGACAATCGCACGGACAGTAATCTGTCGAATATCTTCCATTCTGGTGGTAAAATAAACCTGAATGAGTACGAAAGCAGTAAGGATAATAAGAAAAAGCAGGGCAGACTGATGATGAGCAAGAATCAACCCTATAATCGCAGTGATTGTGATAATAATGTCTCTTTTCTTTCCATCTGTTATCAATTGCAGCGAGAAGAATAACGCAAACAGAAAAAAAGGAATACCAATTGTTTCCCGAACTCCCTGTGAGGCCCAGTGAAGGTAAGGCATTCCTACTAGAAACAGGACCGCACCTACCAAAGCAGTTCCTCTCCAACATAGTTTCTGGAAAATGCAAAAAGAATCGGGGCTGATAATGCACTTACCAGAGGGACTGCTATTTTCTGGAGAAGCAAAGGTGAGAGTGTGGTGACTAATGAAAGGGATGATATCAGCACCGGCAGCACCGGTTGCTGAAGCCGGTATCCGCCCAATGCGGTTGATATCCCTGGACCAGAATTTCAAGAACTGATTCATAATCCTGCCAGGGATCTCCCCAGGTCAGTGAAGAAAATCGTAGTGAAAGGATAAGGGTGGTTGTCGCAGAGAGGATCAAAAGACAGGTTAATGGATTTTTCGAGGTAATGGTCAGGTATATGGCGGCGCCTAAAAAAATAAGGGCCAGGATTGCGCATTCAGGGATTATCCGGGCTACAAGGAGTGCTTCTGCTGCTCCTCCGCAAAAGACGAGGCATCCCAGAACATATGCACTATCTGTCATGAATTCTGTCTCCTCCAGATAGTACGATATGGTTCCTGTAGTGATTCTGACTAATACAATCTGGCTGTAAGAGCCGGTTTGGTTGCTTTGTTTTTTAAGTGAAGTAATACTGCCAGGTCCTCCCGATAGATCTGTCCATTTGTGAGGGTAAGCGGGAGTGAAGTCTCTGTATTATCCGGTCTTTCAATTGTCAGAAGATATTGGGTGGTTTTTCCTTCATGATTGGCAACTACGATCAGATCTGAAAAATTTGCATCGGATTTTCCCTCCGGTGCCTGAAACTGCTCTTGTTCAAAATAGAGTTCAGTTGTTGGTTTTGAGGCATCAGCCATGAGGATTACTCCGCCAATCAGTATGAGCCCGGCTACGATAATCAATAGGACAAACACCAACTGGATTGATGGAATCTGTTCATGTTTGATAATAATG
>NZ_DATMYY010000204.1:0-2605 GCF_035560735.1 Methanospirillum sp. | reverse complement strand
GTATTATGTAGAATAATACGACATAAAACTAACCTTGCAGATCATATCGAAAAACCTCTGGAAGAATCGTATTTATCCTTGATCGAGACAGGTATGCCACGAACTATAATGCATGGTGATCCAGTACATAACCAATGGATCTCGGAGAGTTGTTTCTCCAGTTTATCGAACAATACCATGAGGTTCTCCGTGAAGCTGATGCGGAAGAGATGAAGGCAACGGGTCTTCCAGATATCACAATTCACCAGTTTTTTTATCTCAGGGAGATCCGTCGTCAGGAACAGACAACACTTACTGAGTTGGCCCTGGCACTTCAGGTAACAAAACCTTCTGTAACTGCTGCGGTTACCAGGCTGATCAAAGATGGTTTCGTATCACGGACTCAGTCAACCCTGGACCAGCGGAAATTCCATCTTACCCTCACCAAACAGGGACATCAGATCTTTATTCACAAAGAGAAGGCATACAAGCAATTCATCCAACAGGTAGAACGCCAGGCAACAGAGGAACAGAAAGCAACCCTTGTTGAGGCATTCAGAATTATGATATCCAGTTTTCCAGAAAAAGATCGCAGCCCACAATAATTAGTTAGTTCAAACAAACTATTTATTCTGCAACATTCAACATCACTGCATGGAACAAAAACAGATAGAGACAGGTTTGAAAAAACTTTCAGAGATCGATGGACGAGCTGGAGAAGAAGTGTATGAACGGCTGCAGAAGATATCACCATTTATGGCAGATTATCTGCTCGGATCATTTGGCGAGATCTGTTCTATCACCGATATAGACAACAAAACCAGGGAGGTAGCAGTTATCGGGGCATGTACAGCTCTTGGTTATGCTATCCCACAGTTAAAAGTTCACATCCATGCAGGACTCAATGTAGGACTCACAAAAGAGGAAATTCTGGCAATCATCAATACGATGAGTGCATATGCAGGATTTCCAGCCACCCTGAATGCATTATTTGCTGCAGAAGAGGTGTTTAAAGATGAGGGCCTCTAATCGGTGCTGGAAAGATCAGGTTTCAGAAGGTGAAGGTGGGAGACCTGTAGCCTTTTCTATTGCTTCAGTCAGACCAGCAGGGTCGTCGGTGCCGATCCTGAACCGCTTCCCTTGCTGAAACCTGATCTCAACGCCATCATATCCGGAAATATTGTACATCGTGCCGTTTTTTATGTACCTGAGTCCCCAGCCATAGTACCAGGGTGTTACCACCCTGGAAAACTTATGGACCATTCTTTTGCAGGAACCATCAGGATGCCATCTCCAGTGGCCTTATCACTGCCCAAGGATATGGAATATCAGGGAGATACCTCCGAGGTAAAAATGCTAAGTCAAAGAAATGACAGAAGTGATCAATTCAGGAAAGAACTTTTTACCGGATGGACATCAGGAATTTCCACAATAGAGCAGCGGATCAGCATTTTTTCTCATATCAGGGATATCCCGTACGCAATAGTGCCTGAATGGCGTGATTCTGAGGATGTGGAAAGGAAGATGGTCACTGCCAACAGAGGATGGTGTGGACCTAAACATCATCTCCTTGCATGGATGTTTCAATATCTCGGAATAGAAATCCGGTTTACGTTTATCCCGTTCAGATGGCAGGATCAAAATGTGAGATATCCGGAAAGGCTGACAGAACTTCTGCCATACATCCCGACCTCAACACATCTCTGTTGCACAGCACTCCTGAACGGAACCTGGCAACTTCTGGATGCAACATGGGATCCTCCACTCAGAAAAGCTGGGTTTTTGGTGAATAAACCCTGGGACGGAATGTCAGAAACCACTCCTGCGGTTGTCAGGTTTCAACCAAAAAACGAGGATGCGACTTTGTACGATGTTGCCTCCAGGGAAAAGAGAGTGGAATTTGTGGGACTCCTCAATACATGGCTTGAAGAGATCAGAACAGAGACAAACCAATCAGAACTATGATCAGGGGATAACTGGCTTTTCAAGAAGCATTGTATATGAAAGCCGGTTTCCAGAGAATTCTTTCACCCTGAATCCTGCAGACTCTGCAAGTTGTGTGACAGTGGAGCGGGTCTGGAAATGAGGATCCCGGATGGTCTCCTCTACAAGGAGAATACCACCGGACTTTAATGCTTTGAAGAGGCCCCTCATAGCTGTTTCCCGGTTTGGGATCTCTCCAAGGACAGTGATTAGTACAGCCCGATCATACTGTTCTGATGGAATTTCTACCTCTCCAATTCCTCCCTGAATAAAAGATATATTGGTGATTTTATTTTTTTCTCCACGTTCACGAACTATCGCAAGCATCCCATCCTGAAGATCCATTGCTGTGACAGTCCCATCAGGTCCGACTGCATCTGCCAGTGGAACAGAGAGCCTGCCAGGACCACACCCGGCATCCAGCACCTGCATACCTGGTTTGAGAGCGAGATTTGTGATTGTTCTCCTGGTTCGTGCACTCACTCCTTTACCTGATGAAGGATCAAGGAGCCACCGCATACACACCGGACAGGGAAGTGCGGTTCGTCTGGACGCGAACCTCCAGGCAAGGCATGAGAGGAGAAGAATGAAGATGAGGAGGATAAGGAGGAAGATCTGGGTCATTATGATAGGTATCAGATAC
>NZ_DATMYY010000203.1:0-3240 GCF_035560735.1 Methanospirillum sp. | reverse complement strand
ATTTTGGCAACACATGAGCCACAGGAGTTGGTAAGGGTCGAGTACTCAGTCAGATCAGTCTTGAACAATTCTGTTGTGTTAATATACTGATTCCGAACAGGGGTGACCTTCTCTGATAGTTTATACTCATTGACCTTTTTAACAAAGGTATTAATTTTCTCTGTTTGTGTCTTATTTACTGTCTGAAGTGTGGATTCATTACCATTGAAAAATCCATCCTTCATAATATCAGGGATTGAACTCAGTAATGGAAGTCCTTCTTTTGTTACATCTGTGATAAATTTTTCATCATCACCAGAGAGAGTGTCCGCGGCGCTGGCTGGAAGAATCACCATACATACCAATAGCAAAGAAATAAGTGAGAAAGACCACATCGATCTGTGCATTATCGAATGTAGGGATTGCGAGTCTATATTTCTTGTGCCTGTGAGCAGGAAAAGAGAAAGAATAAATTATCTATTCTGCTGAAGTGTGAACCTGTCAGCCTGAACACGGAGCCTGCTGGCTAGGTCAGCGATATCATGCGATGATCTGGCTATCTCTGAAGTTGATATGTTAGCCTCTTCTACACGTGCAGAGACCTCAACCATTCGTTCCAGGTTTTCAGAACTTTCCTTGCTGAGCACAGTGATACCACTCATCACCTGCTCCATAAGTTCACGCTCTTCACTGGTTGAATGAGTAATATTGGCCATTTCTTCAGCAATCTCCCCAACTACTTTAGAAATGCTTCCTAGAGCATTTATTGTCTGGCTCACACTTTCTATTCCTGACTGGATTTCTTTGTATTGGAGCTGTATAGATTCCACGGTCTCACCAGAACTTTTCTGGATTGAGTGGATGAGCTCTTCAATATGTCCGGTGGCAATTTTAGATTGACCGGCAAGATTCTTGACTTCTTGAGCAACTACCGCAAATCCTCTTCCATGCTCTCCTGCTCTTGCTGCTTCTATAGCTGCATTAAGTGCAAGGAGATTGGTCTGGCTTGATATATCAGAAATCATCCGTACTATTTTATTGATCTCAAGCATCTGGGTGTTCAGTTCGGTGATCTGATCCATGCTTTTTGCACTGATCTCTCCAACTGATGACATCTTTCTCTCTGCCTCACCACCAAGAAGTTTTGCTTCTTCTCCCTGCTTTGATGCCAGTTCTGCCTGACCCATTAGATTTTCAACGGTATTTCCAATTTCTTCAACAGAATATGAGAGGGTTTTGACCTCCTCAGACATATGAAGAGCCTGATTCATTTGTTCTCTGGCTCCTGCCGTGGATCCCTGAACACGTTCAAAAACAGTGGTGATTATCGTTCTGATAGAATCAGTTCTGTTTATAGTTTTTCCAGCGGTATCCGAAAGGCTAGATATTGATCCCTCAAGTTCGGATAAGACTGTATTGATAGCTGCGAGTGCAGTGTTATAGTCTTCTTTGATTCTTGCGAGTGGATCCTCAGAAGATATTGAAGTAATCCTGGTTAGATCTCCCCCTGCCATCTTTGACATTGCATCTTCAAGATCTTCTGCACTCTTTGCGAGTGCATCTGATTTACTCTTGGCATCCCCTAGAAGGGAGGAGACCTCATGTTCTTTCTCCTTTCGCGTAGTGATATCATTATACACAATCAGGTAATTTTCCAAAGTTCCTGATCGGTTAAAGATGGGGATGCCGTATTGCTCAAGAGTTCGCATCCCAATCGGAAATTGTATTGTCAGTTCGCCGTAGGTAGGCCGCTGGGTGGAGATGAGATCACGAAATCCGGTTCCAGTATGTTCTAATACTTTTAGCTCACATGGGTTGGTTCCAAGCAATTGTTCTCGTGTGAAACCTGTTAAATTAATGTATGAATCATTGGTGACCAGTATATGTTGAGATTCATCAACCAAGAGAATGGGCATTGGAAGTTGCTGTACAATTGAATTATTGAGATGCTCCAGTTCTGCCAGTTCCTGCTCTCCTTCCTTGCGGTCAAGATACGTTTTGAGCATCTCAGCGAGTGAATTAATGAGGTTTCTCTCTTCAATAAGGAATGGTCCTTCCTGTTCATTTGGGCATTCCTTTAGATAGACGACAGATATTAATCCTTCAGTACCCCCTTTGGTTCTGAACTTTGCATCCTGTCTCCACCTCGTGTCTATGAAATTGTAGGTCTTTGCCTGCTCATGACCATAAGATATTTGTGCTGCTGTAATCTCCGGGAACTGCCATCCTGGTGGAATAAGTTCTGCTATCTTGTGAAGTACCTCTGGTACTTCCTTAGTATCGTCCTGAATAAGGGATGCAGTTGAATAGAATAGTTTCTGTTCTTTAACCCTTTCTCCGAGGTCATGCATCCTAGTTGCAAGTTCCTGCTCATTCTCTTTACGATCGATAAATGTTTTGAGCATCTCAGCAAGTGAGTTGATGAGATTACGTTCCTCAAGAAGGAAAGGTCCTTCGTATTCATCCCGACACTCCTTGAGGTATACAACAGAAATAACGCCTTCTTTTCCTGTTCTGGTTTTGAAAATAGCATCCTGTTTCCATCTGGTATCAAAATAGGTTGTTGTCTTTGCGACGTTTCCTCCATATGTTATTTGTGCAGCAGTAATCTCCGGGTACTGCCATCCTGGAGGAATTAGTTCTGATATCCTCTGGAGTACTTCCGGGATATCCTTGGTATCATCCTGAATGAGAGATGCAGTTGAATAAAAAAGTTTCTGCTCTTTTACTCTCTCTCCAAGGTCATGCATCCTGATAGCAAGGAGATGCTCATTCTCTTTACGGTCGATAAATGTCTTGAGCATCTCAGCAAGTGAATTAATGAGGTTCCTCTCTTCGAGGAGGAATGGTCCTTCATATTCATGTTTCTGCTCTGACAGGTATACGACAGATATGGCTCCTTCTCCACCTGACTGGGTTTTAAATTTGGCTTTCTGCTTCCAGAGTGTTTCCTGATAATTTTGCGTTTTCGCAAAATTTCCCCCGTAGGCAATTTGTGCCGCTGTAATCTCCGGGTACTGCCATCCTGGTGGGATAAGTTCAGATATCTTCTGGAGTACTTCCGGAATATCCTTGGTATCGTCCTGAATGAGAGATGCAGTTGAGTAAAATAATTTCTGCTCTTTTACTCTCTCACCAAGGTCATGCATCCTGACACCAAGAAGTTGCTCATTCTCTTTACGGTCGATAAATGTCTTGAGCATCTCAGCGAGTGAATTAATGAGGTTTCTCTCTTCGAGGAGGAATGGTCCTTCATATTCA
>NZ_DATMYY010000202.1:0-5569 GCF_035560735.1 Methanospirillum sp. | reverse complement strand
ATATCAGTGGGTTCAGACCGATCACAAAATATGTTCTCGGGATTCATCTACCTGGTGTTTTACCTGCACTCTGAAATAAGGGATGAATATATCTGTACAAAAACCACAAAAAGAATAATATGGCAGGGCTTAAATCAAGGGGTATCGGAGATATGCATCAGCAGTTCAGATCACTTCAGGCAATTGTTGACCATATCAGATTGCAGGAGATGTTTCTACAGGTACTTGATCGTGAGGATGCAATTCCTGACATGGCAAAACGTCTCTCCCGTGAGGCAATAAGTGGAGAATTGAGGTCTAATAAGCGTCTCTTCCTTGATTTTTTCTACAATCTGATCGCTTTATCTGGAGAAAGTGATCGGATTCAGGATGTTGAATTTAAATATGTAGTGATCGGTGAAGACTTGTTGGAGATTGATCGGTGCCAACTCTGGTATGATGATCTTGAACTTCAGATGCCATTTGAAATTGGAGAAAAGTTTGGAAAGGCTGTTCTTGGTGATCAAATGGGTAATGTGGTTGAGACGATCACTGAGTTTTATAAAAAAGCTGAAGCAAGATTTGATAGGGAACTAGACGGGAACCTTGAACGCTGTTCTCTTCTTGTCCTTGAGGAGCATTATCCCCAGTCTGCATACCATATCACTGTCAGGCTTCCTGCAACAATCCTCAATGATTACCCTCTTTCAATATAATCTGGATTAACTAACTGCCTTTTTTCTGCATCAGGATAAGATATTCCTCTGAGATCCTTGATCTTTTTCATGACTTCTGTTGTGTATAGTGAGATCCGCCTGAGTCGGTGGGTCTCTTCAGTCGATGCCAGGAACCTGATCTCGCGAAGACGGGAGTCAGCTTCATCAAGGAGGGTATTTACGATATCTCCTCCAGCCCCTCCTCCTGTTGGTTCGGGAATAATAACTGAAGTTATAAATTGAAGGTTCCCTTTGTCCATAAGTGGAATCATATCGATCCTCACCCGTTTGACAACCTCATGAATATTCAACGGACCGTTTGCAGCAAATCCCTTTCCTTCCTTAAAGCGATCCTTTCCTGAGATCCACATCTTTTTCATCAGATCAGGGAGTTCATCAATTGCTTGGGGTATTGTATTCTGATGCTCATGTCTCAAAAAAGACCTGCAGGCATTATTCATGAAGATAATCACTCCGGTGGTTGTGAAGAGCATGACCGGATGTGGGATTGACTGTATTGCAAGGATAGCTAAGCGGTAGTCCCCTGCTTTGAGTGGTGAAGTTACAGGCGTTTGCCTTGTATGTTGAGTCTCTTTCTCTGGTCCATGCTCTTTGTCAGCTTCCGTTGGTTGGACAGTGCGCGGGATAGTGGTTTGGTAGAGTTTATGTTTATGTGCCACCATCTCGATATTGCTGTAAAGTTCCCGCTCTTTAAAGGGTTTTATCAGATATCCAAACGGTCCTGACTCTACTGCACGTTTTATTGTATCATCATCTGAATGTGCAGTCAGGTAAATAACAGGGATCTTGTATTGTTGATATATTCGTTTTGCAGTTTCTATACCGTCCATCTCCCCCTGAATTGTTATATCCATCAGGATAATGTCCGGTTGTTTCTCCCTCGCAAGTGTTATCGCTTCTTCTCCATCAAAAGCACTCCCCACTACCTCGTATCCGAGTTCCTTAAGAGTCTTTTCTAGGAGTACAGAGGTTACTGCTTCATCCTCGACAATGAGAATTCGTCGTTTCATAATTGCAACCGCTCTCCGGGATTTTCACTAAACAAAATAGTTATTGTTGTCCCCTGCCCCTTTGGTCGAATGATCTTACCTTTGATCTGATGAGTAAGCCGGGATACAAGTTCGGTTCCGAGTGAGGTTCCGGTTGAGTTTTTTCCATCCTCAGGCATCCCACGACCATTGTCTGAAACTTCCATGCGATATATATGGTTCTGATTGATGAAGCTCACCCTGATCTCCCCGTTCCCCCCTGGTTCAAAGGCATATTTGACGGCATTGGTAATCAACTCATTCAATATGAGTCCACATGGGATGCATCGTTCAATGTCGAGTACGATATCTGGATCGATATCAGTGATGTAACGAAGTGAGATATCAACACCCAAATACTCCTGTTTAAGGTGATTGATGAGGTTTCCAACGTACTCCTTTACATTTATCTTTCCGATGTCATGAGAACTGTAGAGAAGTTCATGAATAGATGCCATTGAAAAAACCTGATTCCGGCAGTCCTGTAATATTTCACTTGTCACGGGGTCAGTTGATTTCATCCCTTGGAGTTTGAGAATTCCTGATATTATCTGAAGATTGTTTTTCACCCGGTGATGAATCTCTTTTAAAAGGAGTTCTTTCTCCTGAAGTGATGCTATGATCTGTTCTTCATCACGTATCCTGTCGGTCACGTCATTGTATATCAGAAAGATTTCATGTGCGTTGCCTACCTGGGTATTTGAAAGGTAAATCTCCAGCCACTTTTCCCCTGATGAGGTATCAAAGTGAATTCTGGGTAAATTTTGTGGTACTCCTGATGTGATCAGATTGTTTAAGGCTGTGTTAAGCTCAAATGGGGTTGCAGGGCCGAAGTATTCATGAAATGTCCTGCCAAGGAGTGTTTCTTTCTTTTTCCCTTCAAGGTTTTCTGCTGCCTTATTCATCTCAATGAGAATAAACCTGCCATCTCCGTCATGGTCGAGAAAGATTGCGCAGCCTGTATTCATGTTTGAAAAAAGCATGTTCAGGCGGTTCTGACTTACTTTTACCTGGTCATCCAGGACCTTCTGTCTGGTAATATCTATGATAAACCCTTCAAGTCCGATTACATCACCATTCTCATTCAGAACGCCTACACCCTGCTCCCAGACCCATTTAAATTTCAATGTACTGGTAAAGATCCGGTATGTCAGTTTAAATTGGGCGTGCTTTTCTACTGCCCGCCTTATTACATCCATGATCCGAAGACGGTCGTCTGGATGAATGAGCGAAGTGTAGGTGGGGTTTTGGTTCTGAACCAGGTCAGATGGGCGATAGCCAGTTAGCATGAGACTTCCTTCACTCACAAACTCCATTGTCCGGTCGTCATCTATACTACACTTGTATACCATTCCTGGCAGGTTTTCGATCAGAGTGTTTACCCTGCGTTCACTCTCCACAAGTGCATCCTCGGCAATTCGGTCTGATATGTGGTCCGCTATCTGAATGACTATCCCTTGAAGTAACCGCTGAAGAGGGGGGGATAGCTCCTGTTCCTCTTCATGCGAGGCGATATGAATGAGGCCTATGGGCTTGCTGTGGTGAGTGAGGGGAATGATTGCATCTGACTGTAATCTTTCGTTAGTTTCTAGGACGTGGGAATATTCGTGAATAATTTTAATGCTCCTGAATACCGCGTCTGTTCCCCTGAGTAACGATAAAAAGAGAGGAATCAAGTGAGCCTGAATCGCATGATCGCTATAACTTGGAGAAAATCCATTTGCCATAGCGGGTGAGAGGTGATTATGTTCATCCATCAGGTAGATGGCTGCTGCATCAAGAAATGATGTTGTTTTCGCTGCCTGCAGGCAGTGGGTTAGGATATTATCTAGGTTTCTGGAATTGGCGCATGCGATGGCGAGATCCCGTTGGATTCGCAGGTTTTTTTCTGCCCTAACAAGCTCAACTGCAGTATTTACTTTGTGGGCCAGTTCAGTAAAGGAAACATGCGGGCTGTCCTCTTTTTGTACATAAAAATTAGCCCCGCTGTTTAGTGCTTCTACGGCAACTGAATCACGTTCCCGTACAGTAAAAAGCACAAATGGTATCTGTGAGTCTTTCTTTCTGATTTTTCTAAGAAGTTCAAGACCATCCATGCCTGGCATAGCATAATCAGATATAATTGCATCATATCTGTGCAATTTTAGTTGTTTCAGAGCTTCTTCACCTGAATCAACAGTATCTACAAGGAAGCCAAACTTCTTTTCTAGGATTTGGCGGCCGAGATCGAGGAGAACAGACTCGTCATCAACCAGAAGAACCTTTGTCACCTCCATCCCCCCGGCATTGTTGTTGTGTTGATCTCAACACCCAGATGCATAATCGTTGGGATCTGCATTGACCTTCAGGTCTTTTTCATCATCCGTTTTATTTCATTTTGCAACAATTTCACGTGCTATTGAGCAGAAGAGTGACAAAGGACCGGCTGTAATAAATTTTCTGGAAATTTCAACAGGAATGATCTCACCGTCATGTCTTCGGTGAACAGATCTGACTCTGAAGGTTTCTTCCTCGTCTCTTCGCAGCTCCCACATCTCCTGCCAGGTTTCTGCGCTGATTTCAGGGTTTATATCATAAACTGTAATCTGTTGAATCTCCTCACGTGAATATCCGAGAAGTTTACATGCTGTCTCATTTGCCCGATAAACAGCCCCGGTTCGATCAAAGAGAAGAATCGAGTCTGATGCCTGGTCAAAGACAAACCTGATTATCAAAAGTTCCCTCTCCAGTTTCTCTCGTCGTGTCATTTCTGTCATAAGGTCCTGGTTTGCTGCCCGCATCTCTCTTGTTCTCTGTTTGATTACCGCTTCGAAGTTGGCGTGGTAAATCTGCAGTTGTTCTTCAAGGTGTTTGCGTTCTGATATGTCAGATCCGATTGCCTGGATGCTTCCAAGAAATCCGTCTATTGTAAATATCCCTCGGTATTGCCATTCCTCCCATGCTACCATGCCGTCGGCCTGAATGGTTTTGAATGCTATCTTTGTAATCGGAGTTTTTGGTGTCAGATCTGTTCTGAGCCTTGTGAGCCTTTCCAGGTCGTCATGGGAAATAACAGGTTCATAGGGAAAACCAATCAATTCCTCTCTCTTTCTCTCCATTCTCCTGCAGAAGGCATCATTGACATAGGTGAGTATTCCATCTGGGCGTGCCCTGAAGATGAATTCCTTCTGATCTGAAGAAAGTGCATCAGCCTCTTGCCTGCAAATTTCAGCTTGCTGAAGAGCCTCTTTTGTTTTGGTCTCATCCCTACAGATGATTGCACATCCTGGTCGCCCATCTTCGCAGACCACAGGAATGATTGATAAGTCAAGCCACCTTCTTATCCCTTTGACAGAGATTACAAGGTTTATGCTTCCCCCCTGTCCTTGAATTGCTGTTTTGACCCTTGCCTTCATTTCTTCCTGCATGAGGATATTCAGGGTGGGATCAGTGATCTGCCGTCCCGTTGGATCATCAGATAATCCGAAAATTTCACAAAAATTATTTTTGACAGTTTCCACAACCATCCGACAGGTGATGAGGATATAGGGATCATGTGTGTATACGGCAACAGCTGAAGACGGGATTCTGTTTGCAAGGTGGTACACTTTTGCAGTGCTGACAATCCGAAGATCAACCTCTCCTTTCATTTGCAGTCCATCAAGATACTTTGCAACTGTGGTCCGATGCATCCCAAGAACCTGTGAAATATCTGTTATGGACATTCCACGCGGATGCTCTGCAAGTTGTTCCCTGATTCGTCTAAGATCTTCCGTATCCCCGATCATCTTTTCAACCTCAATCTGGATCCCCTAACTGTATTATGTCGTACATATACTCTTGTCA
>NZ_DATMYY010000201.1:0-6008 GCF_035560735.1 Methanospirillum sp. | reverse complement strand
GTGCATATACAAAGTTAGACAAAGATATGGTTAGATTTTCCTTTTTTCGCATGGGCATTAACAAAAAATTTTTGAACCTTGCTATCTAAAAATCCAGCAAGAGAACAATAATATGAAATCATATTCTAATGCTCTCCCTCAAATGCCGGTAAAGCTCATTTCTATAGGATAGTTATGCAGTACACGTTTGCATCCCGGATGGAGAATACCCCCCGGTCATTCATCAGGGAGATCCTCAAAGTGACACAGAAACCTGAAATCATCTCCTTTGCCGGAGGTCTGCCAAACCCTGAACTTTTTCCTGTGCAGGAACTGGCAGCGACTGCAGAGAAAGTCATTGCTGAGGAGGGAACTGCTGCACTCCAGTATGCAACAACAGAGGGTCATCCTCCACTTCGTCAATGGATAGCAGATCGATACAAAAAACGTCTGGGTATCGATATCTCTCCTGATGAGATCCTGATTACCAATGGATCACAACAATGTCTTGACCTGATTGGCAAGATATTCATCAACAAGGGAAGTTATGTTGCAATTGAACGACCTGGATACCTCGGTGCTATTCAGGCCTTTTCAATGTATGAACCAAAGTTCGCCACGATATCACTGACTTATGAAGGTCCTGACATTAACGAACTTGAAATGGTACTGAGTCGTGACAAACCATGTTTCTTTTATGGTGTTCCAAATTCTCAGAATCCTTCAGGAATAACATGGTCACGAGAGAATCGAAAGGAAGTATCTGAAATCCTTAAGAAATACAGTACCATTTTCGTCGAAGATGATGCATACGGGGAACTCAAATTTAGGGGAGAACAGATGCCTTCCATAAAAAAAATAATTCCCGAGCTTACTGTGATGACAGGTTCATTCTCTAAGATCATCGCACCAGGTATGCGTATGGGGTGGATCTGTGCACCTAAACAAATCCTTGAACAGGCAGTAACTGTTAAACAGGGTACTGATTTGCATTCAAACATTTTGAGTCAGAGAATTATTTCCCGGTTCCTCGCAAATTACCAGATAGATGCACATATTTCCCGGATATCTGAAGCTTATTCAAACCAGTGCGACTGTATGTTATCTGCAATAAAAGCAGAATTTCCTGAAGGGGTTACCTGCACCAGGCCAAATGGAGGAATGTTTATCTGGGCAACACTACCGGAGGGGTATTCATCAATGGAACTATTCGAACGTGCCATAAAAAAAGATGTGGCAATCCTTCCAGGTATCCCATTCTATACAGATGGAGGAGGATTAGATACAGTCAGACTGAACTTTTCTAACTCAACACCTGAACGCATCGAAGAAGGGATCTATCGCCTTGGTCAGGTTCTCAAAGAATATCTGAAAGAAACTCCAAATCAACACGCAGCATAGAGATGGTTTTAAACCAGCCCAGGTTTCAATCTGAATTTACCCCCCTTCGGTTTCAGGTTAACCCCTTTGACTTTTTTTCTGACCTTCTCTCATTATTTTCTGACCAGATGATCCATCTTGTTATCATGCTTAAAGGGCAGATCCATTCGGATTCTCTTGTCAAGGCTGCTATGATGGCAACTGAAGCTGAACCAATTATCCGGTGCCGACTTGTCCAGGACGATAACAAACTCTTGTGGGAGATGATCCCGGAAATCAAGAGTGAAGAACTTTTTATACAAATATCAGATTCAAACCCGGTTACTCTCCTCCAAAAAGCCCTGTCATATCAAATTGATCCATACCAAGGTCCCATGATACGGATCATCCATATAAGAAGCACCGAAGATAAAGGTGATATTCTCGTAATCAATGCTCATCACGCATCAATGGATGGGAAAGGGATGAAAGACTTTGCCAGTTTACTTTTCTCATTTTACCGGGGAGAGAGATCCGGATGTGCATTTCATACAGAACCAGGTTCAATCAGCCAGAGAATTCTGCCTCAAATCTCATCACGCATAACACGTCAGGAAAATCTGAATCCTGACGGGGTATCCTGGTCAGATAAATTTTCAATTCCTGCTAAATCCATGCATTGTGAACAGCAGGTTTTTTCAATTCTCAGCTTGAACAGGGAACGTGTCAGAATTATTCATGAAGTTAGAAAGGAATGGAAAGTTACACTAAACGATCTGATGCTTGCTGCGGTGGCAACAGTCTGTGCCGGATTAACTCAATGGAAATTAAGGGACATACATCTGCTCACTACCATCGACCTGAGAAGGTACCTGAAGGAAGTTCCCCAAAGAACTGTTTTTAATTATTCAACTGCGTTCGAAGTTTCTATCCCAGTTTTCCATGATGATTCACTCATGGAAACTTCTCTCAAAGTTCATATGATAATGGATGAGATAAAACAGAAAAACCCCGGAATTGATGGAGCAATAGAAGCAGAACACCTTTACAATGCTGGCTGCGTCAAAGCCAGAACTGATATGCAAAAACAATGGAATGAAGTTCGCACCAAAGGAAAAAGATCTCCTCTGTTCACAAATACCGGTATCATAAATCCCAAAGATCTTGATCCCGGAGTGTCGGTATCTCGTGCCTTTCTCCTTCCAACACACAACCTGCCACCAGGATTTAGTTTCGCAATCTCATCATTTGGTGATGTTATGACACTATCCTCCAGTTATGGATTGCCTGCATTTGATCCTGACATGGTCAGAGCACTCTATTCCTCTCTTGATATGATAATCCCGGGATATGATTCAGATCCCGGGACATACATGGTAATATGATAGGACCCGTGAACGGGTGGAGAGTAGAGCCTATCCTTTGATCTGCCGGATGACGTCTTCTGTTGAGAAAACCTGTACATACAGGCCTGATAATGCTGCAAGGAAGGACATGTGTACATATTCTGCAGGCACTGTCTGACCATCCCAGATCAGATCTCTCGTCGCACATGCATCAGACGCTAACATGCACTGATACCCAAGATCTGCTGCTGCCCTGACAGTTGCATCCACACACATATGGGTCATCATCCCCCCAATTACAAGGTTTTCTACACCGGCCTTTGTAAGAATTTCTTGAAGATTCGTTTCCCTGAAGCTGTTTGGGAAATTTTTCTGAACTACATCTTCTCCGGGCAAGGGTTTTACAAGATCGTTGATCATAGCCCCCTTTGTCTCAGGGAGGAAAAAGGGAGCATCCGGTCTTGTTGCAAGATGTTGAATGTGAATTATCAAATACCCATTTTTCCGTGCAGCATCAAGCATACTACCAGCTTTTTTACCGGCATTTTCTGCACCAACCAGTTCCATCTTTCCGCCTGGAAAGTAATCATTCTGAATATCAATAAGGATTAAGGCTGACTTCATGACAACACTTCTGTTTTTCTGATGAGCAGGTGACGCCGGAGATAAAAACCAAATCGTTCATAAAACCGGAATGACTGTTCATTTCCTTCACATACCCGTACCCGGTATTCACTCACATCTCTCTCTTTAATCCAAGTGAGTGCATGATTCATAAACGTGGTTCCGATTCCAAGAGAGCGGTATTCTGGAAGAACAAATATAGATTCAATCTCCCCGTATGAACCGGATGCGGCAGAACTCACACAAAATCCAATATATGGTCCGGCGCCCCTTACCTGTGCCAGATGTACTAAAAGTTCCCTGGCAGCATTGGTTTGCAAAATATCATCGCAACGCTCTAAGAACGGCCTGGCTAAGAGTTGATCTTTAAAATACCTGGCGTTGCAGGCATGATGGCTTCTCAGAAGATCCCATAATTCTTCAATATACAATAGGCCATCCTTACCGAATTCCTTGTAAGTGATATCAGCTGGATCTATTGGTATTGATTTCTGGCTTGAGACTAAATCATCCCGGTGTACTACTTCAGGACTAAACGCCGGCACGCAGACCGCCAGGTATTCAGCTCCTTTAGGAGAACTGTACTGTACCCATTCTCCTGCTGGAACAATCACAGCCTGTCCACTCTGAACATCTACCGATCCAGTTCTGGTTGAAACTATAAGTGTTCCTTTAAGGACTAGCGAGTATTCATCAAACTCAGGAGTCTGGCCTGGTTCAGCCCATCCTGGCGGACTCTTCATCATGGCGATACTGACCTGATCTGTTCCGGATACTGCCCTTCCGATA
This sequence comes from Methanospirillum sp., assembly GCF_035560735.1. Classification (GTDB taxonomy): domain Archaea; phylum Halobacteriota; class Methanomicrobia; order Methanomicrobiales; family Methanospirillaceae; genus Methanospirillum. The sequence goes on along the minus strand of NZ_DATMYY010000201.1, from coordinate 1,911 downwards.
AATTCTGCAATGGTTTTCGGGGGAGAACCTGCTGCCGGAATCAGCCGGGGTGCACCGATAACCCTGACCATGCAATCAGGTTAGCTGATATCCGGGAAAAATGGGATCCTGTCAAGACTACAAAACGAGACTGTTAACTATAAACCTGACTCTGACCCGGGTGAGACTGCGGTGATCTTTACCTGTCCACGGGCCACAATAAAGGGTAACACATGGCAATCGATCAGATCCCAATTGGCAGGTTTTCTCTCATCAGTCATCTGTCACTTAAGGCACTCAGGATCTATGATAGAAAGGGACTACTTGTTCCTGCTGCAAAAGATCGTATCACAGGATACCGGAACTATACAGCATCCCAGATCGGAACCGGAGTAGTTATCAGAACTCTTTCCTTGCTTGGATTCAACCTTGATGAAATCGCATCAATCCTAAGAGCTAAAGAATCAGGAGATGATGAGATAATCCGTAGCCTCATTGCACAACGACGGGCAGAGATTGGAATTGAGATTGACAGGTTACACAAGATAGAAGAGATCCTCCGTCATCAGGAGATCTCGCTGGATTTGATACCAATGAGTTGTACAGAGCCGGTAATCAAGAATATCACCCCTATCAGAGTGATGAGCATCCGTGACAAAGGGAGATATGAAGAAGTCTGCTCACGCCTCATCAATGAACTTTGTTCTGTCATTGCGACTGAAAATTCAGGTCAGACAGGGCTACGTATGGCAGGTCCTCCAATGAGTATTTATCATGATGGAGAATACAGGGAGTCAGATGCAGATATTGAGGTTGCATTTCCTATTTTAGGAAGAATCAGTACAGATTCAAATCACATCCACATATCTACACTAAGTGGAGGGCGATTTCTTTCACTTATTTACAAAGGACCATACATGGGGATCCATGAGGGATGGTCACGGGCATATGCGTATGCAACAGAAAAGGGAATATCTTTGGGAATTCCGGGGAGAGAATTATATTTGAATGATCCCTGTGAGATCCCACAAGAGGAATTGATCACTGAAATTCAAGTCCCAATAATTGGAGAGGTTGAACTTCCCTGATGCTTACGGATGTTCTATCTTTCCTGAAGCTCGTTTTCCATATGGGCATGCATATAGGCACATGCCACATACTGCCTCTTTTCCCTGCGCACGAAGCGACGCAAAAAACTGATCACATTTTCCTGCATCATATCTAATCTCCCGTGCATCTTCTTCTCTGAATGATTCTCCGGTAAAAGCATGAACTGGGCAGGCATCTACGCATTCACGGCACGAACCGCACCGCTCTTCCATAGGAGTTCCTGTTGGGGCTAGTGGTGCATTGGTGAGGATACTTCCCCACCTGACCCGTGGTCCTGCAGATTCAGTGATGAGAAGACAGCTCTTTCCTATCCATCCCAGGCCTGCACAATGCGCTGCGAGTTTATGTGAGAAAAATGCTGATATCTTTTCATTATTTGTCCGCGTGGATGCAGGAACTGGGAATGCAGAAAACCCATCCTCCTGAATTCGACCAGCCAGTTGTGAAACCAGAATATCTAGCCTTGTGTTAATCACATTGTAAGCATAATGCCGATATAATATTGATCCAGATTCAGATCTCCCTGGAAGTAAGTCAACAACTGGATGAACAAGATTCATACCCACGGAAATTGCGAAGGGATACATGGCAATCTCCTCACCACCTTGTTCACGAATTGCTTCGTGAGCAAGATGAAGGTCGGCAACCCCGTAATGATTTACCCCTGCCTGTCCGGCAATCTGCCGGAGTGCCTCATCAAGAGACATGAATACCTGTAATACACCTAGACTGATACGTGTGCCGATATGAAAGAAGAGATTTCCTTCAATCTGTCGATGGAAAATTATTGATAAAAGATTTCATTCAGATACCACATAAAAG
>NZ_DATMYY010000200.1:0-20233 GCF_035560735.1 Methanospirillum sp. | reverse complement strand
TTATACATATAATCGAGTGAATTCAGGATATTTTTCAGAATGGATTCCCCGGTTCATCCAGTATCTGAAAATGCGCAATTATTCGGCGAAAACCTTGGTCAGTTATGACCAGACACTAACACGGTTTGGTCATTACATCTGGATGACCCGAAATAGCAGGGCTGCTATCACCCTTGAGTCATTTCAAAAGCATCCCTTGCGGCTTGAGACAGAAGTAGAAGTCAGTGCAATTGAGATCACCGCATACCTTTCGTTCCTGACTCAAAGCAGAGAGTATCATGCCACCACCCTGAACAGGATCCTCTCATCGCTCTCCTCCTTCTACCGGTTCATGATCATGCAGGATGTACTTTCAGCAAATCCAGTACCTCGAATCGATCGACCTCGGGTGAAAGATGTCGAACTCAGATACCTCAAGCACAGTCAGGTGATCAAACTGCTCAGATCAATCCCTGACCCCAGGGACAAACTGATCGTCAGGATCATCTATGCAACTGGAGTGCGGGTATCAGAACTCTGTTCAATCAATGTAGAAGATATTGATATCGATGATCAGATGATCAGAGTCAAAGGGAAAGGAGGAAAGATCAGAATGGTGTTTGTGGATCAGGAGACCCTTGATGATATTGATCTCATGATTTCAGACCGCCTCACGGGTCCGCTATTCTACGGCCAGCAGGGACACCATATCTCACCTCGAACCGTGCAACATATCTTCAGAAAATATGCACCTGAAGGTATCACCCCTCATAAGATCAGACATAGTTACGCGAGTGAACTCTATCGGAGATCCAAAAATCTCAGGGTTGTCCAGGAAAATTTGGGTCACGCTTCAATAAAGACAACCGAGGTTTATCTACATACTGATCTTGATGAGCGGCGCAGGGTTTATCATGATTTCTTCCCCCTCTCTTCTCCAGAGCATGAGTGAGCAGTAGTATAGTATATCAGGCCATCCCATTACCGATACGAGAATGAAAAAAACTATTAGAGCTGCCGATGGAAAATGGCTTGACATCAATCCAGATACAGATGTCAACATCGTCCGCCAGCCACGAAATGTTACGCGGACAGGGACTGATTTCGCCCATGGTGAAGATCTCTACCTTACAATAGATGCCCATAATGTAAGACATTACTATGTAATCTCCTGGGTAGCTGAAGGAAGGAGCATTAAAGAGTCATACAGGACCTTAACCGAGGAACAGAAGGATCAATTCATCCGCGACCATGTTCACAAAGCAGGAAAGATAGGCCTTGATCCAGATGTTGTTGATCACATAGAAAAACTGTTTCCGGGCCTTTTGAAAAGAAAATAGCCAGAAATCATTGTTTGAATTGTATGGGCTTGTCAAACATGGCAACCGGATGAATCAGCACGGTCTTTAAGAGATCAGATCCAATAGATACTGGCCTTGTAGTCAAATGCCAGAATGAGTTTATAGGCATAATACCCCCGTAGTGTAGCGGTCAATCATCTCGGATTTTGGTTCCGATGACGACGGTTCGAATCCGTCCGGGGGTACTTTTTCTTTTCATCATTTTATGATGCTTATTAGTTCATGGTATCCAGGCATCACAACAGTTATGTACTCGTCCAAATAATCTCCTATCACCGAGTACCGGAGTAGATACACATATGATAGGCATTCGATGGATCGATTTTGATCATATCCCTGACCGGTTATCCGGACTTATAGACCTGTCCTATAATCTCTGGTCATCATGGCATCCGGAAGCTCAGATGCTTTTTAAAAACCTGAACAAACAGGGCTGGAAAGAGAGTATTCATAACCCGGTAATGATGCTACAGCAGCTCCCTCCTGAAATTCTCCAGGAAGGTACCGATAATCCAGAGTACACCAACCAGTACGATGCTGTCATTGCCAAATTCCAACGGTACATGCTCGCAAAAAATCAGTGGTTTACCGAGTATTACCCCGAGCATCAGCGTCACAAGATTGCATACTTTTCAGCAGAGTACGGACTACAACACTCACTTCCATTTTATGCCGGCGGGCTTGGATTTCTAGCTGGCGACCATTTAAAAGAATGCAGTGATCTTGGTGTTCCGGTTGTAGCTATCGGATTTATGTACTCAGATGGGTACCTTCACCAACGGATCAGGAGTGACGGATGGCAGGAGGACGTCGAGGAAAAACTTGACAGAGATAACGCCCCGATCAAACGGGTCCTGAACAAAGATGGAGAACAACTTATTCTTCAGATCCCATTCATCACTCCTCAGATTCATTTCTCTATCTGGCGGGTCGATATCGGCAGGATTATTCTCTATCTTATTGACACAGAGATCGAACAGAATCCACCACACCTGCGCAATATCAGCAGTCGCCTTTACAGCAGCATAAACGAGATGCGACTGTTACAGGAGATAGTACTTGGAGTAGGAGGTACTCACCTTCTGCATGAACTGGGAATCCAGTACTCTGCTATTCACCTGAATGAGGGGCACGCATCATTCGCTCTTGTTGAACGGTTCAGACAGAAAGTCGAGGCAGGACTTGATCCTACAGAGGCCTGGCGCCAGGTAAAGGAGACATCCCTTTTTACAACCCATACCCCGGTACCTGCAGGCCATGACAAATTCCCCCATTGGATGCTTGATAAGTACTTTAGTCAGTATTATGGGGCACTGAAGATGTCACGTGATGAGTTCCTTAAAGCAGGATCCCATCAGGAAGATCCACCAGACATGTTCAACATGGCTGCCTTTGCCCTCAGGATGTCTGCCTATTCAAACGGAGTGAGTGCAAAACACGGGGAGGTTGCAAGAAAGATGTGGCATTTCCTCTGGCCTGAGGAGAAACTCGATGATGTACCAATTGGATCAATAACCAACGGAGTTCATGTTCCAACCTGGATGAATCCGCGGCTGATTCAATTGATGAACAGATACCTCTCACCTGTCTGCCCGGACTGGCTCGACCACCATGACAAGGATTATGTGTGGGCACTCATTGACAGGATTCCGGATGAAAAACTCTGGGAACTCCATTATAATCTAAAGATAAAATTAATCAACCGCATCCTTCAATTCAAGCGGCGTGACTGGATGAAATACCAGGCAGATTGTGCAAACGTAGTCGCCGGAGGGGCCCTGATTGATCCTAACACTCTCACAATCGGGTTTGCACGAAGATTCTCAACATATAAACGTGCTGATCTTATCTTCAGAGATCTTGACCGTATTAAAAAGATCCTGAACAACCCCTGGAAACCGGTGCAGATCATCTTTGCAGGAAAAGCCCACCCGGCAGACGATGAAGGAAAGCGGATATTACAACGTATCTACCAATATGCCCAGCAACCAGAGTTTGGTGGAAGGATCGCTTTTATTGAAGACTACGGTGAACAGATTGCCAAGTACCTTGTTCAGGGTGTAGACATCTGGATGAACAATCCTGTTCCACCTCTTGAGGCAAGCGGGACAAGCGGGATGAAGGCCGCAGTGAACGGAGTACTCAACCTCTCTATCGGAGACGGATGGTGGCTAGAAGGATACAACAAGAAAAACGGATGGATATTTGGAGATAACTCAAAGAACTCTGGTGGAGATCGTGACTGGGAAGATGCCATTGAACTGTATGATCTTCTGGAAAAAGAGATTGTTCCCCTCTACTACGATACTAATCTTGATGGCATCCCTCATGCCTGGGTACAGATGATGAAAGAGACGATCAAGAGTAATGCACCTAAGTTTTCAGGCAGAAGAATGGTGAAAGAGTACGTGCATAAGTATTACATTCCGGCAATCTCATGCACAGAATGCAATAATGCATTCGAACCATTCCATTAATTTTTAAACAGAAGAGGAGTTTGCAGTTATGCTTCTTCTTCCTCTTCAGGATTCTCAACTTCAACATCAGAAATTGCAAGTTGATACATCCAGTCCAGGAGAAGATTACACTCATTTACTGAGCATTCCAAGTCGCAGGCTATACAAGGGATTAACTCTTCACCAGCAAGAAGACAGCGGGGGTCAACCGGGCCTTTCTTGGCTATCAGACGGAATGTCTTAATGCCATCCTGCCTGTACTCGATCCTCTCAACCCGGTTGGTATCAAGGAGCTTTTTAACAATACGGGAGCATTTCCGGCTGTCAACTCCCAGCATCTTCCAGAGTTCACTCTGCAGAACACCTTCAGGCTGACTAGCTATCAGCCTGAAAGCATCTTCTTCGGATCCGGTCATGATCAGATTATGCTACCGGTGCAATCGAGAGAATGTTGTTACCCCTGATGACAAGCGATCCAAGGTCACGCTTATTTGCTGCATCAGTTGTCTCTATACTATCTTCAAGATGCAGATTCAGATACTCATCAACGGCGACCAGCCTGCCCTGGAAGATCCGTCCTTCGTCTTTCATCTCCACTGAAATGGTACTGTCAACGAGAGAATATACCTTTTTTATTGGAAGGACAATGCTGCTAACCATCTGCCTTAGGTGAGGGACCCTGGCATATTAAAGGTTCCTAAATAAGAGAGATGGGATCCTGGGAATTATTGTTCCTTGTAAATCTCTTCTATCTTTTTGATGATGCCCGCACTCCCAATATAGATAGGAGTCCTCTGATGGACTTTTTCAGGCTGTATATCCAGCGGACTTTGATATCCATCTGTTATGGCGCCACCTGCCTGGGTGATGATGTATCCTAGTGGATTCGCTTCAAAGAGCAGGCGAAGCTTGCCTTTGGGACTCTTTTTAAGAGCAGGATATGTATAGATTCCTCCATAGACTAAGAGTTGGTGGCAGTCTGCAACAAATGAACCAGAGTACCTGACCTTGAAACCTTCTTCATCAAAGTAACTAAGAACCTTTTCATGGGCTGGAATGTAGTCATTATAGACCCCGCCGGATCCATACATCTTCCCTTCAGGTATATCAAATGACTTTTTCAAGAGGTAATAATGCTCAGATTCTGGATCCCATGCAAAACTCTGGACTCCTTTGCCTACAGAAACTACCAGTACAGTCAGAGGGCCAAAGAGTGTGTAACAGGCAGCCTTGAGGTTGGAACCTTTTTGCATTACCCCCCCACTCTCATATATACCTACAATGGTTCCGACAGCGAGGTTTGTTGAGATCAATGATGAACCATCGAGTGGGTCCATCACCATTGCATATTCACGCCTGGAATTCTCAAACCTGATGATATCCTCCTGTTCTTCTGAAGCAATCTCCCTGACATATCCAGATTCTCCAATGACTTTGATCAGATGGGCATCAGACCACTTGTCTAAAGCTGCCTGGACTTCACCTGAGGCATTCAGGGTGTTTTCATAAAACTGATTATCAAAAAACGCTTTTCTGATTGGCTCCATCTGACGTGAGATGAGGCGGATGAGTTGAACAAGATCGGGATCACAGCCACAATCTTCGAGATATTTCTGAAGATAAACCATTCTATTACTCTGTGTCAATGAAGGTGGATCATTATGGTATATACCGGCTTGGATCTGGATATAAGAACACTCAGGAGTCTTTCAAACCCATCCAAAGACATTTTATATATTCAATGGATATTCTCTACCTAGAGGTTTTACTTGGTCTCACTGATTCTGATAGATACAGATTTAGAATTTTGTTCAGGTATCTATACGGAATTCAGAAAAAACCACAACTATTCGCCCCATATTATTTCATCATGGAATGAGGCACGAGATACACTGGTTCATCACAATATCGATATAATTATTTCTGGCTGCAATTTGAACGAGAGCCTTAAATTCTTAAGAGAGATTAGGAGTTCAAAAAATTTAACACCCTTTATTATTCTGATAAAACATGGTGATGAAACGGGGATTATTGAAGGAATCAGTCAGGGGGCAGATCTTGTCCTTCCAAAAACTGATCCTATCTTACTTTGCCCTGCATTGGACACTGCCATCAACCGATATCTATCACAAAAATCAATCTCATCCACATGGAAAGAGGTAGTACCTGAATCTGTACAAAGTAGTATATCATCAGAGTCAGATTACGCTGCCAGATATTACAGGGTCGCCTTGAATGCTATACCCTTACCAGTCTTCTTGCGAAACCTCAACGGAATTTATCTGGATTGTAATACCGCATTTGAAGAATTCATTAGAATTAATAGGCGTGAAATTGTAGGAAAGTCAAACTATGATTTCTTTCCAGGTGAGGTCGCTGACCACTATCGCCACATGGATGAACTCATTATTGAAAACCCATATGTCCAGCAATATGAGTATAGTTTCGAGAATCACCAGGGAGTGACCAACAATGTACTCATTTCAAAAAATGTCCTTCAAATTGGAGATGGAAAAATATGCGGAATTATTGGAGTCATTCATGATATCAGTGAACGCAAGAAGTTTGAGGAGATCGTCTATGCCAGTGAAGAGAAATATCGGACATTAGCCGATTACACATATGACTGGGAGGCATTGATAAGTCCTGAAAGAATATACCGGTATATCTCGCCATCCTGTGAGAGGATAACGGGATATCTGCCTATTGACTTTATTTCAAATCCCGATCTCGTAATCAACATTACGCATCCTGATGACAGGGAGAAGATACAACGCCATTACCAGGGAGGTTTCCGCCAAGATGCCGGTCCTTTTCAGATAGACTATCGTATAATCTCCCGTTCAGGAGAAGAACGCTGGGTAAGTCATATCTGTCAGTCAGTATTCAGGGATGATGGTACCTGGATTGGAAGACGCGAGAGTAAACGCGATATCACTTTCAAAAAAGAGATCGAAAAAGCCTATTTACAGACAAATCTGAAACTCAACCTCCTTTCAAATATAACCAGGCATGATGTCTTAAATCAACTATCAGCTCTTATTGGATTTACAGAAATTGCACTTGAGATAAACACCCACCCCGATATCGGTGTTATGCTGAAACGGGTTATGTCATCAGCAATGACCATATCAGACCAGATTTCTTTTACCCGGACCTACCAGGATATCGGAATCAAGTCTCCGGCATGGCAGGAAGCGTATGAAGTAATCAAAAGAGCAACAGCCGGTGTCTCGATTGAATCTATTGAGATAGACGTGGCATTAACAAGTCTTGAGGTACTTGCAGATCCGCTTCTTGAAAAGGTCTTCTTCTGTCTGCTTGATAACTCAGAGAGGCATGGAAAACACGTTACGCGATCACGGTTCTCATGTCGGGATGAAAAAGATTGCCTGATTATTACATACGAAGATAACGGGGTTGGAATCGAACCTCATGAAAAAGACAGAATTTTTGAAAGAGGGTATGGTAAAAACACGGGGTTTGGGCTCTTTCTTGCAAAAGAAATTCTAACAATATCTGGAGAATCAATTACTGAGAGAGGGGTTATCGGAATAGGAGCACTATTTGAGATCAGATTTGGGCCAGGATCATTCAGAAGACGCCCGTCAACCTGACCACTGCGGGTCCCAGACTACCATGCAGCTTTATCGGGAAAGGTAACTGAATATGAGGTATGAAATCAATGAGATGCACGATATGTGGACATATCTATAATCCAGATACCGGAGACGGGGAAATTCAGGCCGGTGTTGATTTTGCTGATGTCCCGGATACATGGAAATGCCCGATATGTATGGCTGATAAGTCCATGTTTATTACAGTGTGAACCCGTCAAGATTAGTTTTATCCGATTACCTTTACAATTTTTCCATCCTTTATCACCGAGACGCGGCCACCACTTTCTGATACCACAAGTCCTACTGCCCGGGTGACTGTGGTAATTGCTGCAGTTGATGAATGCCGGGTACCCATTCCTTTTGGAAGAGACGCCTGACTGGCGTCAACGGTGATGTATCGTCCGGCAGCTTCAAGCATGCCGTCCCCTGAAACAACGAAAGCACCATCAAGAAGGGCATATTCCTTAAGCATCTCTCGTACATCTTTCTTAATAACCGTACGCATATCAGCAGGATGACCGTAAAACGGATTGAGAATAAGTTGACGGGAGCGGGTCATCACTTCATCACGGTCACCGACTAGAAATGTTGTGCCCACAGGTTTGCCTTCTCGACCTTCACGAGCTATCTCGATGCATGCCTGCAGAATGGCATCAAATGCTTCAGGCATTATATCTGTGCCTTCAATCACCCGGTCACGCCAGATTCGGGTACTGATTCGACCTTCGCCTTCCGGGGTCTGATCGGTCATATCAGTGCCAATGCAAAGAAGGCCGGTAAGTTCTCCTGAGGGCGTATAGTATGCTTTCGTTGTCCAGGCAATGTAGATTTTACCACCATCTCTTCTCTGATGTTCCATAATATGGATGGCAGTCGGTTCAGATTCGTTAGCCACCCCAAGAAAAAGATTGAGAGGGGCAACAGATTCTGGATCAATTCCAGGAGGGAGTAGCATACTGATGTGATCTCCCTCAAGCCCAGGATCCATATATCCAAAACACCGGAGAGTCGCATTGTTTGCAAAGGTGATGACGCCATCAGGGTCCATCTTAAGAACAAGTGTCTCAGACAACCAGAGTTTCTCCCTGCATTCCCGTTCAGTCTCTCGGAGCCTGGCTTTAAGTTCCACAGGTTCCCGACGATCTTCAAGAAAAAAAATACCAGAGAATATATCAGATTTTTTTTCTTCAGGCAGAAGACAAACCCTGACGGGGATGGGACCATCAGGGGTTATTAAACTCGTTTCATACCGGGAACCTGATTCTTCTTCTGATGAGAGCAGATCAGAAATATGGAGCCCTTTTATTTGTTCTGAGGATCTTCCCAAAAGGTCCAAACAAGCCTGATTGGCATCAGTAATCCTTCCCTCTTCAACTTGAAAATAAGCAAGAGGCATCGAGGCAATGATACGACTCTGAAGATCATATCCTGCCCTGAACGAACGTTCCAGGCGACCACGGTTTGAGGCCTGCCTGAATGAAGAAATCAGGGATCGGGATGCAGCCTGATCCGGAGAAATAATTGATATGCCAGCTGTGACGTCAGTAACCACGAGAGAACAATCAACAACCGTATAGAGAAGAAAAACTATGGAATCTCCTCGTGACCTGACGTTTTGATTCCATTGTATCAGATCTAAAGAGTAGACCGGCTCAGGTGAACCCGGATATCCAGGTGCAGGAGCTAAAATAATATCAAAGGTAGTTCTGGCATCCTGTACCTTCCCGGCCTGCAAAGAAGCAGCCTGAATCAGGTCAACCTCCATCTGACCAGTGAGATCAGAGATTAATGCATCACCGCCAGGGCCATGAATCAGAAGAACCCGGATCATTCCTTCCCCATTGACTAACCAGTTATTCTGCGATAAGGTGCTCTATGCTGTTATTTATTCTATGATGCTTTAGTCTGTCGGATAGCATGGAGAGTGATGATACACATTTATTGATAAGAATCACACGATGTCGTGCTGATTCACATGGCGATAAAGAGGAGTCGGGTTTTTGCTGAGGGGCGTGTGCAGGGTGTTGGGTACCGGATGTTTATCAAGGATCTCGCAGCCATGTACCATCTGAATGGATGGGTGAAGAATTGTACAGATGGTACGGTTGAAGCAGTGATCGAAGGTGAAGAAGAGAGCGTAAATGAAATGATAGAGGCAATGTACGCTAGGAATTCATACGTAATCAGGGTTGATCGCCTCATTACTACAAAGGAAACCCCTATTGGTGAAACAGGGTTTGAAATTCGCAGGTAATTTTTAAGTCTATTTGAGAAATACAATAATGCCATAATTGTGATGCTCCAACAGTAGATACACCGCTCTATAGAGAGAAATATTCATCACCTGCTTTCTCATGGGAACCTTGACATTACGAAAGAGTATATTTATTTATACTGTATGGATGAGATGCTATACTACTGGGTACATCGTCAATTATCGTGCCCTGTTTCACTCGGGCATATTTATGGAGATTAAATTATGGGTGCAGAACCTTTAGATGTCGTCAATTCTTTTGACAGTCCTCCTGTACTTGCATTGATTGATAATATTCCCTGCCCGGTTCTAATCATGAAAGATAACCACTTCTGTGGTTGTAACCAGATTGCCGGGAAATTATTCAAATCTTTAGATAAATCATTCATCATCGGAAAGGATCTGCTTGGAATATCTCCATTAAAACAACCGGATGGTTCAGACTCAGCAAATCATGTTGGGTCCCTCCTCTCACGTGTTACTCCAGGAAAAATTCTCAATATTGAGTGGAGATTTTCCCGTTCTGATAATACTACGTTTGACGGGAAAGGTACCATACGTCAAACAGACCCGGCCTATGGGGACTTTCTCATCTTTTCTTTCATAGATAATAGTGCAGAATCCAGGGCTATCAGAGATATTCTCAATATCTCTGAAGAGATGAAGAAGGGAAATCTTCGCACCCGAATCTCTTCTGAAGGATACCACGGGGATCTTGAGACATTAATAAACAGAATTAATGAGATGCTGGATGATATCCTTTATCCATTCAGAGATATGAGCAAAATTCTGGTCAAAATTTCCAACGGCAATATCCATTCACGAATTGACCAGACGTACCAGGGAGAGCATGAACGAATCAGAACAGCTGTAAACAGTGTTGCAGATGTTATCATCGAACTACAGAATGAGATTCTTCGCATTACAAAATCCGCACAGAATGGAACCATTACCGAACGTGGCGATCCTAACAAGTTCCTAGGTGCTTATGCAGAGGTGATCACCGAGATAAATGATATGCTTGACACGATCATAAACCCCGTAATGCAGGGATACCGGGTTCTGAAAAAGATAAAGGGAGGTGATTTAAGCGACCGTATGGAGATAGAATGTGTAGGAGATCATGCAAAACTGAAAAATGCTATCAATAATGTGCATGATTGGCTGACTGAGCTGATAGTATATGTAACACGAATCTCAGAGGGAGATCTCACAGCCTCCATCAAAAAGGCATCGGACCAGGATCAGATATACGAACCCCTCATGAAGATGCGTGACAATATCAGGTCACTAATTGATGATGTAAATGCTCTTGGGAAGGCTGGAACTGACGGCAAACTGTCTGTCAGGGCTGATCCAATGCGTCATAAGGGAGAGTTCAGAACCATTATCGAGGGGATGAACAAAACACTTGACTCAGTTATAATTCCGGTCAATGAGGCAATGGTGGTCTCTGAAACCTATGCGAATTATAATTTCGCACGGCGGATAAATCCTGGTTTATCCATGCATGGAGACTGGGCAGATTTTAAAACCGCACTTGATCAGGTGGGAGCCAATGTCTCTCAGGCAGTCAGTATAATTAACGAACAGGTAATCAGCCTGAACTCAGTCGTCACCCAGACTCACGGAAGTATTAATGATGTCAGTCAGGGAACAAATGCCCTTGCAGATATCGCCCAGGCTGTGAGTCTGAATGCAGAGAGAGGTAAGGATGGTATTTCACAGATTCTGAAGGCCATGGAGGATCTCGCAATAAACGTGACAGATGTTTCAGCCCGGGCTGATGAAGTGAATCACTTGGCAACAGATACGAGTCATCTCTCAACAAAAGGAACTGATCTCGCCAAAGGGGCTGAAACCGGAATGGAGGAGATCACCCATTCAACAGATCAGGTTGTTCAGATCGTTCATGAGATCATGGACGAGATGAAGACCATCAGCAAGATCACAAAAGTCATATCAGATATTGCCAGCCAGACGAATCTTCTTGCACTCAATGCTGCAATCGAGGCGGCCCGGGCTGGAGAGGCAGGAAGAGGATTTGCAGTAGTGGCAAGCGAAGTCAAATCACTGGCTCTTGAATCACGTCAATCAGCAGAAAATATTACCGGCATGATAGATAGTCTGCAGAAGAAAACCGAACTTGCATCAAGCACAATGGATCAGAGTGCAGTGTCCGTTCAGAGTGGAGGAAAAGCACTCTCCGAGACACTTAAAGTATTCAACGAGATCATAGGATCAATATCCACAATCAGTGAGAGGATGGATCAGGTTGCCAGATCAGCTGAGCAACAGGCAGCGGTAGTTGAAGAGATCACTGCTTCAATCAATGAAGTTAATGAGATGGTTATGAATACATCCAAAGAAGCAGTTTCAGCAGCAGCAGCAAGCCAGCAGGCGGCAGCAGCAACAGACCAGTTAACAGACCAGTCAGAACAGGTCTTTTCTGTCGCAACCCGTCTGAATAATGAGATGCAGAAGTTTACAGTCAGTTAAATCTCTGCCAGTCATACACTTTTTTCAAAAGAAACAGTTAGCAGGGGGTCCCTGTAATAACTTCACGGCACAGTCGATCTAATCCGATGCTGTCCGGTATAAATTGTCATTTTGGGAGGACGGACAAAACCGGCAATGGTCATATTGGTACTCTTTGCAAACTCAATTCCACCAGCAAATGCTGCGTTGTTGCTAATAATGACAGGTATTCCAGCACGGTAGGCTTTTGCAACCATATCAACAGGGAGCCGACCGGAACAGACAAGATAACAATGGCTGATGTCCACACCTTTTTGAAGTGCTACACCTACTGCCTTGTCAACAGTAGTATGCCGACCCATGTCCTCGACCCCACAGATCACTTCTCCATCCTCTCTAATCACCAGGCTGCAGTGCATACCACCGGTACGCTTCCAGATAACTGAGTACTCATTTACTTTCTCCATTGAACTGAAGATCGTGTCCACACCCAGGGACATCCCATCAGGGAGAGGAGGTAATGAGCAGTCAGGGAGAAGATCACGACAAGAACCCCCTGAACTATTCTTTGAAATTTTTCCTTTGAATGCACTTGCAGAACTGCCTTCAGATGTAACCCTAATCTCAGGTAGCATAATTTTTATTGAAGTGATCTCCCTGACCTCACGGATATACCCCTCACATATCAGATGCCCTATTGCAAATGATTCAAGATCTACGGGAGTTACTGAGAGATCTCCGATGAGGGTGTCATTGAGAAATAGCATCACCCTTGATTCAGTACATACTTCCACTGAACTCTGATGGACAGAATCACCAGATACTTTAACAACAGGGTACATGATGGTTACACCAGGGATACCCTCATCCTGAGAAGACATACAGATACGTCTGTGATCAGAAGGGTAGTAAGGATGACGATGCAGAATTTTCTGGTCGATTCAGGGAAAAAAAGGAAATATTAAATAAGCAGTCAGGTGGAATTCCTGATACCTGCTTTTAGTTATCTTACTTTATTTTTTCTCATGAGCGAGGGGGTGTATGTGAAGCACTTCTTCTTCAACCTCCTCAACCCGGTGAACTATCTGATCAACAAGTGAGAGAACAGCTGGCATTACTGCTACTGCTCCGATCAATGAGAACAACACCGCAATGATGGTGGTGAGCCCGAAGTTACTGATTATCGGGAAGGCCGATAGGATCAGTGCAGAGAAACCGAAGAAGGTCGCAAGTCCTGAAACAAGAATTGCAGATCCAATCTTTCGAACACTGTTCTTGATGGCCTCGACGACATCATCTGTCACTTCACGTTCTTCCAGGTATCTCTCCATAACTAGGATAGTGTACTCAGCAGCCACACCAATCGTCATCGACCCAAGACATGCTGTCATCGGGTTGTAATCAATGCCAAGTACATACATCGCTACAGCATTCCATCCAACAATGGCTACTATAGGAACTATCGGAGTGAGTGCATTGATATTGCGATATACCAGACCGAGGAATAATGCGACAAGGACAAAACCCAGGTATGTCATCGCCTCTTTACTCTCAACCAGCTGACTGATGAGATTTGTAAAGAGATCAAAACTTCCAGTTATACTTGTCTTGATACCTGCCGGAGGCTGATGGAGTTCCAGATCTCCTTTTATCTGATCTTTCAGATCGCTTTGGGCAGGCGTTTCCATCTTGGACGTGAACAACTTCACGACTGCTTCGCTCCTGCCGTTCAGGAACTGCTTCTTTGTTCCGGCAGGTATCTTTTCAAGGGATGCATCAAGTTCACTCTGGGTCTGTGGCATCGTCCCGTTGTTATATGAGATAACATAATCAGCGATGCTCACTGCATTGTTCAGCCTCGTCGGATGAAGATTCATCTCCAGCGTTGTAAACTCTTTCATCCATTTGACTGAATCCAGAGCGAGGACATTATCGCCATATACTAAGATTGGAGCCGGATCTGTGGATCCAACAATACGGGTAACCTTGTCGAGTGTGACCTTTGCTGGCATACCAGGCGGAACAAAGGAGTTCTGGTTCGTATCAATTGGGATACGGGAATCCATCTGAATTCCTACAAACGCAACAAAGAATACTACAAGTAAAACCGGCACAGGATTTTTTGCAATACCTACAGCAATCTTGGAAAGTCCAAAGTCGATACTCTCAGTGAGTTTTGACTTGCCAGCACCTTTTGCCTTATAGTCAATGAGTACCGCAATGAGCGGAATTCCTATGAGAGACGTAAGGTAACAGACCACCACACCAATGATGCTCACAAGCCCAAATCCCTGGATCATTGGAACCGGGGAGATGAACATAGCAAAAAATCCCATTGATGTAGCCAACATTGCGTACATCACAGCCGGGCCGGTTTTGGTTACAGTTATCCGGATTGCCTCTGGAAGAGGGTTAGTGCGTGCCTCTTCTTCAAGCCTTGAGTGGAACTGGATGGCGTAATCTATACCAAGACCTATCATAACCGGGAAGGCCGATATAACCGCCATACTCACAGTTACGTGCCCGAGTCCCACGACACCGAATGTGAGAAGCAGTCCGATGGTCACGATAAGAACAGGAAGGAATCGATGGCTGACATAGGAGAAGAGCAGCCCCATCACAACAACCATCAGTAACAAGGCTGCCATGATAAGGGTCATCATCGATGTTCCCATCTCATTTCTCATCTCCATGCTGAAGGCCGCATCACCGGTCAGCTTGATTGACAGGCCGGGAGGGATATTAGTACTGTCGATGAACGAGAGGATGTTCTTCATCGCAGACTCCTTCTTCTTGTCACTCAAACCAGGCTCAAGAGTCACCATCGCCATGTTCAGCAGGTTTGAAGGAATGTACTGCTTGAGAACGGCAGGTGCGATCTTCTGTTTTACTTCAGTGACCTCTCCAGACGAGAGTGGAAGGGTCCCATTATTTGCCTGCTTGATTACATCTGTGACACTGGCAGTTCCTGAAACATACTGAAGTTTTGCAATCGGCCCCATGATCGAGTCGATGTACGCAAGAATTTCAGGACTCGAGGGATCGTTACATTCAAAGAGCAGCACGAGAGTATTCTGTTGGAATGTGTCAGAATAATGATTTGATATGATACCCCGCTCTGAATTTTTATCCAGGTAGGTATCATTTCCGGTAGCCATTGAGATCATACTCATCCCGACAAGGGAGATCAGCATGAGGACAACAGCTACCTGAGCAACGAGACGGGGCCGGTGAACCACAAGATCGGCGACACCGGAAAAAAATGATTGCATAGGTACATCACAACCGGAATATCGGTTAACGGACCTGCTTCTGGCGCCGGGTGTGGAATGCATATCCGGCACCGATGATGATTACGAGCAGTAGGGCGATCACGATTGGGTTTCCAAGGAGCGATGCAATACCACCAGATGGCACAACAGATACCGGTACCTTAACAGTATCAGAAATCTGGCTGTTATCAAGGGCATCACGGTATCTAACTTCTGAATCGAGTCCATAGGTCTTCTGTGTTGCATCGGATGCTGTGCTAATCTCAAACTTTGCAGTTCCGGACTCGCCTGGTTTGAGGTCTCCAAGGTATGCCAGATCATCATTGCTGGTAAATGGATCTACTGCACTAATACGGGCTTCTGCACTGTATGCTGTTGCAGCACCATCGTTGCGGTAGGTGACAGAGACAGCCTGTTTCTTTCCTGGTGAGGTTTCACCAGCAGGGCTGGTTACCGTAAATGCAACTTTGGCTCCAACCGGAACACCAAATTCTTCTACAGGAGTTTCAAGGGTTTCCCCGTCAGCGTTCTCATACGAAACGAGAACCGAGAGCGGGTAGGTCTGTGGTTCTCCATCTTTGGAAACAGATACCTTAAACTTTGCATCTACAGCCTGACCTGGCTCAAAAGTTCCGATATACACAGTGCTGTCAACCGGGACAATCGGGGAGTTACCGTTACGGCTCAGCTTGGCGATTGCCTTCTTTCCAGTGTCAGCACCGCTGTTCTTCAGTTTGAGGGTCACGTATCCTGATCCACCGGCATTGATGTTTTCAGGAGTAACAGAGAGAACATCAAGATTTATTGCTGATTTAACAACAAATGGCAGTTCTATCTGAAGTTCCTTCTTGATGTACCGGTAGGTAAGACTGTCTGTCCCCTGCTGATCAGCATCAGCGAGGTATGTGTACTCAATGGTGAGTGGAAGAGTGTAAGAACCTGCTTTTGCATCGTCCTTTACTCTGATATCAAAGGTAACCTGACTGTTGTTAGATGCTTTAACATCACCGATCATCTGTGGATCTGATTTAATCAGAACCGGGGCGTCTCCTGCACCAAGGGTAACTTTTACCATCTTCGCAGTGCTTGGAACATCGTCACGGTCTACGATTCCTGACTGAACCATCTTAATGGTGTTCAGGCCGGTATTCTGGATCAGAACCTTCATCTGAACTGTAGTTCCAGGAGTAAATTCATTACTTCCTGCAATACTAGCCGTGATGTTCGGTGAACCAGACATATACTTCGTTCCTGCGAGTGCAGGTGAGGTTATCAGGGCTGCAATAAGCAGACCGAATACAACCAGGATGAATGATTTGCGTATCGTACTTAAACTCATAGTAATTCTCATGAAATTTTTGTGTAGGTTGTGATTCCTGTGAGGGTGTGATTGGAAGGAGCCAAGAACACAATTTAGACAGATAATCCCGTAATGCCCGGGAGAATATCACCGAATTTTTCCCAGAATTGAGTTAACCACTTCAGATGAGGAACAGAGATTGTTTAAATCATCCTCATCGAGATCTGCAAGAAGTTTCATTATTCCATCTTTAAACAGACGGTGTGCCTCACGCAGATGCTCTATTCCAGTTTCAGTGACAGAGATGTTGATTACCCTTCTGTCCTTTGTGTCAGGCAGTCTTTCTACATATCCTTCCTTAATGAGGGAATCAACCAGACTCGTCATGTATGGTTTTGAAATATACAGACGGGAGCCTAGTGCAGTCATGGATAATGTCCCTTCTTTTTTAAGAAGACCTAACAGACGGTACTGTGCGGTCTGAACACCAGTGATTCCATGATCAGATTTGAATATCTGCTTGTGATAGAAGATCAGGAGAGCCAGGATGTTTCCGGCTGCTCTGTCTAGAGTTGTAAAATCCATTTCAACTGTCTACTATCATATTTTCGTTCTCAAGATTAATAATTCTATCACTGAACTATTATTATGGCAAACCATCTCGAACAGATTTTGTTGCCGTTTCCTTCCTGCGAACCCCGAAGTAGTATCCACCACCGACAATTATTGCAAGCAGGACCAGAATCGCCAGAGGATCAGCGGTGATCAACCCTACTGCTCCGGCCATGGTAACTTCTACCGGCACCTTGATTGTATCGGAAGTCTGGCTAGTACCAAGAGCATCACGGAACCTGATTTCAGAGTCTACTGCATACTCTTTTGTTTCTGTATCGCCTGATGCACTGATTTCAAATACTGCTGTGGCAGTCTCTCCAGATTTGATATCACCCAGATAAGCTAGATTGTCAGAACTCTTAAGAGAACCAACAGGTTTTATCCGGGCTTCTGCCAGGTAAGCAGTAGTGTCAGCATCATTGCGGTAGGTTACCTCGATGCGTTTACTCTCACCCTGACTGATCTCTATCGGTTTGCCAACCGCTGAGAACTTTATCTTTGGTGCAACCGAAATACCCAGTGTTTTTACAGGAGTATCAAGAGTAACCCCATCAGTATTTTCATAGGTGGCGTACAGATCGAGAGGATAATTCTGACCCTGTGCATCTTTCGAGACTGATACCTTGAACTTGGTATTTACCTCATCTCCAGGCGCAAACGATCCAATGTAAACAGAACTGTCGACAGGGATCACAGGCGAACCTTCACTGTGTGCAATCTTTGCAATCGTCTTTGATCCTGATTCTACCCCGTTGTTCTTCAGTGTTGCAAGCAGGTATCCAGAGCCCCCGGCATTAATATCCTGTGCCTTGACCTGAGTTACATCAAGGTTGATAGCTGATCTGATAACAAAGGGAAGATCAATTGTCATGTCCCGATCAGTATATCGATATGTGACACTTTCAGTTCCCTGTTGATCAGCCTCTGCCAGATATGTGTACTTGATGCGAAGCGGGAGAGAATATTTCCCGGGACGAGCATCATCTTTTACCCATATCTGAAAAGTGGCTGGTTTCGAATTGGATGCGGCAATATCACCAAGCATCTGTGAGTCAGTTTTTACTACTACCGGGGCATTACCTGCATCTAGGGAAACCAACGTCATTTTTGCTGTACTAGGGCTGGCATCACCATCTAATACAACAGATTGTGCCATTTTGGATGATATCAAACCCGTATTCTGGATGGAAACTGTAAAGGGATTTGTCGAACCGGGAGAAAACTCATTGCTTCCGGATATGGATGCAGACATTGCTGGGGAACCGGAAAGGGATTTGGTATCAGCTGATACAGGCAAACATGCCAAAGCAGCCAGAACTACCAACATCAGGAAAATGCCTGATAACCTTTGGTATTCCTTTCCCCCCAGGACATCTGCTACCAATAGTTGATGTTTCATACGTGTACTCAATCGTGTTTGTACTTACAGATGTAGTTATAACGTGATGTTAATTGTTTCGGTCATTTGTTACAAATAAATGATGAAGACAATTACAGCACATAAGAGTAACATATTTCGGTTCTTATGATCCACATATAGGTATGCAACGGATCGCAGAGGAGCTCGCACGGGTTAAAGAGCTACTCAGGCAACAGCATCAGGGGATGACTATCACCGATATTGCTGAAAAACTAGGTAAGAACAAGCATTCAGTCGGGAGATATCTGGATATCCTGCATGCATCAGGCCACGTCGATCTGAGAACTTTCGGTATGGCAAAGGTGTATACTCTTTCATCCAGAGTTCCTCTTTCAGCTCTCCTCAGTTATACAACCGATCTCGTGATGGTTGTTGACAAAAACCTTCGGGTACTTCAGGTCAATGATCCATTTCTCTCCCTTATTGGAATTGACAAAGATCAGGTACTATTTCAGGAGATAAGATATATTGCTGCACCGAATCCGGCAATACATACCCTCCTCAATGTCATGGCGGAACAGATTATAATTGGCATCGATCTTGAGGAAGTAGCACTTGAGACTGATCCGAAGCGGTATTACCATCTAAAAGTTGTTCCAACAGTTTTTGAAGATGGTATTGCAGGCACAACTGTCATCCTGGAAGATAATACTACTGAACGCCTGGCTCACGATGAGATTAAGAGAAGCAGAGAATTTTTTGAAGAGATGATCGCCAACATGAGCGACGGCCTGCTTGTCGTGGAAATACGAAACGGGAAAAAAGAAATACTCTTTGTCAATAAACGATTCACCGAGATAACCGGTTATAGTAGTGAAGAACTGGCAACTATAGAGCCACCCCAGTTTGCCGGAAAGGAAGAAAAAGAAAAGGTCAGATGCAAATTCAAAGAAATGGGTGAGAATCCTGCTTCAATACAGGAGTTTAGTTTCTGGTCTGAGCGAAGGGATGGAAAATCACGATACCTGAATATCAGAATGTCTTCCAATCGTTATGGTGATGCTGACCGGTACTATGTGCTTATTTCAGATATGACCGAGAGACGGCTTCAGGAGGAACAGCAACAACTCCAGTGGAAAATTATGCGCAAAGTCGTAGACCAGTTCCCACATCCAATCTCCTGTTATCGCCAGGATGAACGTGTTTTTTTGGTCAATAAGGAGTTTTGCAAACTATTCGGATGCACCCATGAAGAAGAAGCGACAGGAAAAAGTCTTCAGGAATTACTCCCGCCTGACCTTTATGGAGCATTTATTAGCGGCGATACTGAACTTCTAAAACATGGAGGACATGAGAGTGGATCAATCCAAATTTATTCGATTGATGGGAGTACAAGAGTGGTACCTGTTGAAAAATCAGTAGTCTCGGTTGGAGATAGTGGCGATCAGTATATTTTTTCCATTATTATTTCAGATTTTGATGATACTGCGGTAAACTATAAGAAATCATGCTTTTCCTTGCCTCAAATGCATTAAGTA